>CAMATG010000229.1 GCA_945860645.1 Candidatus Sulfopaludibacter sp. SbA3
GGCCTGCCGGGGAAGCGGGTGTTGACCGAGGATCAACTGCGGCGGATTTATGTGACGGTGATCCGGCAGAACTGGCATTTGTTGCCGGAGGGGCAGTTGGTGCAGCTGTTGGGGTGGGACTTGGATAGGCTCCGATTTACTTTGAAGGAAGATGATTTTTTGGATCATAAGTTGGGGCCGAAGCCGGATTGTGAGCCGGTGCGGTGGGCGGCGTTGACGGCGGCGGAGAGTAAGGCCGTTGGCGCGATGCGGGCTGTTGTCCGGGAGGCGTTTGGGGCCGAGTTGAGCCGGCCGGGGGCGGCGCTTTGTGGGTTTGTGGGGGAGTTGTCGGATGCTCGGAATCCTTTGTTGCGCTCGGGGATTGGTGGGGCGGGGTGGACGCTAGAGCCGGTGGCCGATCCGCGGCTGGCGGGGGCGGGGGAACGGTTTTTGCGTTTTGTGCGGGAGAGCTTTGGAGGCGGCGGGACGGGGCGATTGACGCTTACGCTGCAGGCTGGGATGGCGGGGTCGCGGACGACGGCTTCGGCGGAGGGTGTTCGGGTGGAGGCTGGGGAGGTGGCCGAGTTGATGCAGGCGTTGTATGCGCTGCAGGACCGGATGGAGGAGTTGGAATCGCCGGTGTTGCCGGTGGGGGTGACGGAGCGGAAGACGGTGTGGACGCCGCGGTATTTGTATTCGTATTTTGCGTTGTACGGGGACCCGCTGTTTGAGCCGGAGGCGGATCCGTTTCCGGACGCCTATTTGGAGAAGCTGGCGCGGGCGGGGATTAATGGCGTTTGGCTGCAGGGGGTGTTGAACACGCTGGCGCCTTCGGCTGCGTTTCCGGAGTTTGGGAAGGGTTCCGAGACACGGCTAAGGAATTTGAAAGAGCTGGTGCGGCGGGCGGGGGAGTATGGGGTTCGCGTCTACCTGTATTTGAATGAGCCGCGGGCGATGCCGGCGGCCTTTTTTGCCTCGCGGCCGGAGATGAAGGGGTCCTCCTTTCAGCATTTGTTTTCGATGTGTACGAGCAACGCGACGGTGCGGGATTGGGTGCGGGATTCGCTGGGACATGTGTTCCGGGCGGTGCCGGAGCTGGGTGGGGTGTTCACGATTTCGATGTCGGAGAATCACACGAACTGCTTTTCGCATGGCGGGGCTTGGGGGGTGAAAGTTCCCAAGGCTGGGGATTGTCCGCGGTGTTCGAAGCGGGAGAGTTGGGACGCGCTGGCGGAGTTGTTTATTGCGATGCGGGACGGGGTGCGGATGGGGTCGGCGACGGCGGAGGTGATTCATTACGACTGGGGGTGGCCGGACGAGATGGTGGGGCCGTTGTTGGCGAAGCTGCCGAGCGATACGCGGATTGTGAGTATTTCCGAATGGAGTGTTCCGGTGGAGCGGGGTGGGGTGAAGAGTGCTGTTGGTGAGTATTCGATTTCGGTTGTCGGGCCGGGGCCGCGGGCTACTCGGAACTGGGCGGCGGCGAGCAAGGCGGGGATGACGAATTTGGCGAAAGTTCAATTCAACAATACGTGGGAGATTTCGGCGGTGCCGTATATTCCGGTGCCACAACTCGTGGTGCAGCATTGCGAGAATTTGCGGCGGGCGGGGGTGCAAGGGTTGATGGCGGCGTGGACTTGCGGGGGATATCCGTCGTCGAATTTGATGGCGGCGAAGGCTTACTATTTTGATCCGGCGCCGGATGCGGCGGAAACGTTGCGGCGCGTGGCGCGGCAGAAGTTTGGGGCTGGGTTTGCGGATGCGGTTGCGGCTTGGGACGTGTTTTCGCGGGCGTTTTTGGAGTTTCCGTATGGGGTGGCGATCTATGTGATACCGGTGCAGCACGGGCCGGCGAACCTGTTGCGGATGGCGCCAACGGGGCATAAGCCGGGGATGATTTTGTTCCCGCATGATGGCATGAAGACTTGGTGCGGGAAGTATCCGCCGGAGGTGGTGGAGCGGCAGTTTGCTCGGATGGCTTCCCTTTGGCGGCCGGGGTTGGCGCTGTTGGAACGGGCGGTGGCGGCGGCGCCGACGGGGAAGAGGCGCGGGGCGGCGATGGAGTTGGGGATTGCTCGGACTTGTTATCACCACTTTTTGAGCGTGGCCAATCAGGTGGAATTTTACCGGTTGCGGGAGGCGGGGTCGGTTGATCGGCCGCGGATGCGGGAGTTGGTGAAGAGCGAGATGGCGCTGGCGCGGGCGCAGTATCCGGTGGCGCGGGAGTGGTCGGTGATTGGGTATGAGGCGTCGAACCACTACTACTACACGCCGTTGGATTTGGTGGAGAAGGTGTTGAATTGCCGGCGGATTTTGGCGGAGTTGTGAGGGGGCGCTCCTGGCACGGAGTAGCTCGGGTTTTGGGGACACACGGGCTACGGTC
Organism: Candidatus Sulfopaludibacter sp. SbA3; assembly: GCA_945860645.1. Taxonomy (GTDB): domain Bacteria; phylum Acidobacteriota; class Terriglobia; order Bryobacterales; family Bryobacteraceae. The sequence continues at coordinate 2,363 of CAMATG010000229.1, forward strand.
GCTGCGCTCCCTCCGCCACGTATGTCCCCGGGGTGGGGTGTCGCTGCGTTGGTGGCGCGTGGATCTTCCCGCCTCGTATCCCCTAGCGCCGGCTGAGTTTTTGCGGCTCGTTGGTAAGTGACAGCGCCATGGCGGCCCAGGAGGTTCCGGCGGCGGAGATCCACTGATCGTGCGAGTACGGGAAGCCGCTTTCGAAGTAGGGCTGGATCCAGATGGAGCGGGTGCGGACGAGCCAGGAGCCGTCGGCGGCTTGGGTGTTCAAAAGATAATCGACACCCTTCTTATAGACCGGGGCGGTGGTGGGGAGTTTGGCCGCGGTGTGGAGGGCGTAGAGGGCCTGGCCGGTGGCGTAGGCGTCGGGCTGCATGGCGGGGAGTTGGCTCCAGCCGCCTTCGGGTTTCTGCGTTGCCGTGAGGGCGCGGGCGGCTTCGGCGATCACCTTTTGTGAGCCGTTGGCCCAGGCGAGGCCGAGGAGTTGGAATGCCCGTTCCTGGGTGGTGGCGGGTTTGGCCTTCTCCAACCAGGCGGCGGCGCGGGTGAGGCGGGCGGCGGTATCGGCCTTCTGCGCTTCGGGCGTGTAGGCTTTGAGGGCGAAGATGGCCATAGCGGTGGTTTGGTAGTCGCCGGAGTTCATGGGCGGGCGGCGGCCGTCGGGGATGCGCCAGTTGCCTTCGGCGGTTTGCATGGCCTTGACGAAATGGACTGTCGCGTCGGTATAGGCGTCGGGCTGCTGGTGATTGGCGGCGCGGTCCATCATCTCCCAGCCGATGCTGGAGACGTTGGTGGCGCCGAGGTCCATGATGCGTTCGGGGTTGATGCCGGTCATGGCGACGGGGAGTTGATCGACGCGGGCCGGGGTGGGGATGCCGCGGTCGCGGGCGAGGCCGAGGGCGGTGGAGGGGAGATCCTGCGCGTGGCAGCTGTTGCAGCCGGCGATGCGGATGAAGTTATGGCTCTGTTTGGCGACGAGGGTGACGGCTTGTTCGACGGCGACCGGGATGGGGCGGCGCTTGCCGGGGGCGGGCTGGGATTGGGGCTTGTCCTTCTCCGTGACGCCGAGGAGGCGGGCGACTTCGGTATCGCCGCGTTTGGCGGCGAGGGTGCGGGGCGTTTCGCCTTCGCCGGTGACATCGATTTTGGCTTTCGCAGCGAGGAGGAGTTTGACGACGTTGGCGTTCATGGATTCCGACGCGGCGGCGTACATGAGGGGCGTGTAGCCGCGGTCGTCGGGGATGTTGGCGTTGGCGCCTTTGGCGAGGAGGAGTTGGACGGATTGCTCGTCGCCGGCGGTGGCGGCGTTGTGGAGAGCGGTTTCGTTCTTTTTAGTGGCGACGTTGGGATCGGCGCCGAGGTCGAGTAGGAGTTTGACGGCTTCGGGGTTGCGGCTGTTGGCGGCGGCCATGAGGGCGTTGGCGCCGGTGCCGCTTTTGTGGTGGGGATCGGCTTTCCGGGCGAGCAGGAGGCGCATGGCTTCGACGTCGCCACGGGCGGCGGCGTTGGCAAGCGGGGCGTTGCCGTTGGCGGTGGGGGTGTTGGGGTTGGCTCCTTTTTCGAGGAGGAGTTTGAGGACGGCGTTGGCGTTGCCGGCGCTGGCGGCTTGATAGACGATGGTGCGGCCGTCGGCCTGGCGGGCGTTGATATCGGCGCCGGCTTCGATGAGCAGGCGGACTTTGGCTTCATCGTGGATGGCCCAGTGGAGGGGTGTGGAGCCGCGGCGGTTCTTGGTGTTGATGGGGGCTTTGGCTTCGATCAGCGCCTTCATCATGGTGATGTTGCCGAAGGCGGCGGCGTGGTGGAGCGGGGTGGCGCCGGCGGCGTCCTGGGCGGCGGCGAGGTCGAGTTGCTTTTGGACCGCTGGGGTGTCGCCGTTGCGGATTGCCGTCAGGAGACTGGCGAGTTTCGGGGAGACGGGCGGGGGCGGGGCGTCGTCCTTGATTTCGATGCGGAAGTCGACGCCTTGGTCGATCCAGGCGCGGAGGATGCCGATTTCTTCGGCGGAGAGGGGGCCGGACGGGGGCATCTGCATGCCGCCGTCGCCGCTGACGACGCGTTTGATGAGCTTGCTGGCGGCGCTGTTGCCCGAGTTGATGACGACGCCGTAATCGCCGCCGCGCATGGCGTTTTGGCGTTTGTCGAGGCGGAGGCCGGACTGTTGGACGTCTTCGCCGTGGCAGGAGTGGCACTTGGCGGCGAGGATGGGTTTGACGTGTTTTTCGTAGTCGATTTTGACGTTTGCGGCGGGCGGGAGGGCCGGTTGGGCGGCGAGGGAGAGGAGAGTTGTCAAGAGGAGGATGGCGCGCATGCTCGTCTATTAAGTCGAGTAATGGACTCGGTGTCAAGGGGGGATGACGATGTTAAGATCTTTCGCGATTCCGCCGAAATGACAAAAGAGGTCGCCCGATGACCGGTAAAACCCGGATTGTGTTTGGAAGTGTGATCATTCTGGCGATCGCCGCGGTGCTGGCGTTCCAACGGGCTGGCGCGTACCGGCCGCCGGACCGTGTATTGCGTGTGGGGACGTGGCCTGGGCCGCCGTTTGAGATCTTGCGGGCGGATGGGACGGTGACGGGGTTGGGGCCGGACGTGGTGAACGAGGCGGCGCGGCGAGTAGGGATTCGGCTGCAATGGGTGAGTCCGGCAGAGGGGCCGGAGGCGTTGTTGCCGAACCGGACGTTGGACCTGTGGGGATCGATGTCGGTGACGCCGCGGCGGCGGGAGTTGTTTCATTTGACGCGGGCGTGGGCGGAGAGTCATTTTGCTTTGGTGACGCTGGCGGGGGATACGCGGGCGCCGGAGACCGTGATTGGCGTGATCAACACGCCGGTGCCGAATTTCATGATCCGGCAGATACGGCCGGCGGCGACGGTGAATACGTATCCAAGCCGACTGGAACTGTTCGACGCGCTGTGTCGAGGCGATGTGCTGCACATTTTTCTGGACCAGCGCTCGTTCGTGGCGCAATCGATGACGCGGAGCGAGGCGTGCCGCGGCGCGGCGTTCGAAGTGGAGTTTCTGCCCAATACGCGTTTGGAGATTGCCACCGGGGCTTCGCCTGGCAATGAGATCCATGCGGAGGCGATCCGGAACGAAATTGACCGGATGGCGATGGACGGGACGTTGGGGCGGATCTCCGCGCACTATGCGGTCGGGTTGGGGAGTACGGACTGGCTGTTGCGGTTGAGCGAGTCCGAGCGGCGTCAGGAGTTGTTGTGGGTGGGGATTGGGTTCCTGGTGTTTGTGTCGGCGGTGACGGCGTGGCAGGTGCTGCGGGTGCGGGCGGCACGGATGGAGGCCGAGCGGGCGAATCGGGCGAAGACGGAGTTTTTGGCGACGATGAGCCACGAGATCCGGACGCCGATGAATGGCGTGCTGGGGCTGACGAATCTGCTGCTGGAGACTTCGCTGACCGACGACCAGCGGGACATGGGGGTGTCGATTCACTCTTCGGCGGAGGCGCTGATGGGCATATTGAACGACATTTTGGATTACTCGAAGATCGAATCCGGCGGGCTGACGTTGGAGGCGGTGCCGTTTGACCCGATGGCGTTGACGCGGAAGGTGGTGGATGGGTTTGGCGGCGTGGCGGCGGAGAGGGGATTGGAACTGACGGTGACCGGTGACGCGGAACTGCCGGCGACGGTGACGGGCGACCCGGGGCGGGTGCGGCAAATCCTGGCGAATCTGGTGGGGAACGCGATTAAGTTCACGGAGCGGGGGTATGTGCGGGTGCGGTGGAGCGTGGTGTCGCGGGACGCGTCGGCGGTGGCCCTCATCGCTTATGTTGAGGACAGCGGGGTGGGCATTGCGGCGGAGAAGCAGGAGCTGATTTTTGACCGGTTCCGGCAGGCGGACCCATCGACCACGCGACGTTTTGGGGGGACCGGGTTGGGGCTGGCGATATCGCGGCTGTTGGTGCAGGCGATGGGCGGGGAGATTGGAGTGGAGAGCGGGGTGGGGAAGGGGTCGATCTTCTGGTTCTCGCTGCTGTTGCCGGTGGGGCTGGGGAGCGCGCACCCCGAGCCGGCGCCGCTGCCCCTGCGGCCGCTCGACTTTGAGCGGGCTCCGATGGTTCTGGTGGTGGAGGATAACGCGGTGAACCGGAAGGTGGCCGAGCGCACATTGCAGCGCTTGGGCTGTGTTGTGGTGATGGCTGGGAATGGTGTGGAGGCGCTGGAGCGGATGGCAGGGGCGCGGTTTGATCTTGTTTTCATGGACTGTCTGATGCCTGAGATGGACGGCTACGAGGCTACCCGGGAGATACGGCGGCGGGAAGCGGGTGCCACGCGGACCCCGGTGATTGCGATGACAGCGAGCGTGCTGGAGGAGGAGCGCTACAAGTGCATGGAGAGCGGCATGGACGATTTTCTGTCCAAACCGTGGCGGCCGGAGGAATTGCGCGGGATGATCAACCGTTGGTACCGCGGAGCGGCGGCGCTAGCGCCGTTGGCGAACGATTCCGGGCCAGAGCAGGGAAACCAGCTCGCAGGGGAAGCCGGCAGGAACCTCTGAGGTGGCCAGGTAGCGGGCGTAAAAAGCGCCGACGAGGAGCGTGACGGTGGTATCGAGATTCGCGGAGCGACGAAGTTCTCCGCGGCGCTTGGCGCGGTCGAGAATGGCGCGCAGCATCTGGCGGCGCGGGACGACGAGCCGTTCGCGGAAGAGGGCGAGCAGTTCGGGAGTGTGGGCCTCTTCGGCGAGGACGGTGCCGATGAGGGAGAGGCCGTTTGGGCGGAGGAGGGAGCGGGAGAAGTTTTCGAGCGTGGCGATGAGATCGCCGGTGGTGGTTCCGGTGTCGACGGGCGGTTCGGCGAGCTGGAGGGTGCGGAGGGCGGCGGTGGCCAGATCGGCTTTGCCGGGCCAGCGGCGATAGATGGTGGATTTGCTGACGCCGGCGGCGAGGGCGATGTTGTCGAGCGACATCCGGCTATAGCCCTCTTCGGCGAGGTGGCGTAGGGTGACTTCGAGGATGCGGCGTTCCGTTTCCGGATCGCGCGGCCGGCCGGCGAGTTTTTCTTCCGTCTTTTTTGCGACCACGAAACTATCTTGACAATCTATAACGATACGATACAGTATCGTAACTGAATGGAGTGTGAAAGGAGAGGCAATGAAGATCGGCATTATTGGATCGGGGAACGTCGGGGGCACGCTGGGGGTGCGCTTCGCGGGGGCGGGGCACACAGTGGTGTTTGCGTCGCGGAGGCCGGAGTCGGCGGAGATGGTTGAGTTGGCGGCGCGCGCCGGGAACGGAGCGCGGGCGGCGACGGCGGCCGAGACGGTGGCCGAGAGCGATGTGATTCTGCTGGCGACGCCGTGGCCGGCGACGCGGGAGATTCTGGAGGGCGTGGGTTCATTGGCCGGAAAGGTATTGATTGACGCGACGAACCCGCTGCTGCCGATGTTGGCCGGGTTGGAGTACGGGACGACGACGTCTGGGGCGGAGCAGGTGGAGGCGTGGGCGCCGGGGGCGCGGGTGGTGAAGGCGTTCAACACGATCGGGTTCAATGTCATGGCCAATCCGTCGTTCGGCGGGGCGAAGGCGGTTCTGTTTTACTGCGGCGACGATGCGGCGGCGAAGGCGCAGGTGGGGGAGTTGGCGTCGGCGATTGGATTTGATGCGCGGGACGCGGGTCCGTTGACGCAGGCGCGCTTGCTGGAGCCGTTTGCGTTGATGTGGATTTCGCTGGCGTTGCAGCACGGCTATGGGCGCGGGATCGGGTTTCAGTTGCTGGAGCGCGGCGGCGAGTAGGGTTGCGTGGTGGTTCCTTTACGGGAAGGGGGCCGTCGTTCGGTGGGACGACGGCTGAGGTGGGCGGACTGGCGGCGGCGATTAAACTTGACGCGTGGGAACTGGGCCGTTCGCGCCGTTGTGGATCCCGCTGGCGCTGCACCAGGGTGCGAGCGCGGATTTGCTGGAGCGGGGTTTTTGCTTTGCGGGGAGGGAGAGCCGTCGTTCGGCGGGCTGGCGGCGACGATTGAATTTGACGCGTGGGACGCGAGTCCGTTGACGCAGGCGCGCTGGTTCCTCTAAGGGGAGGGGAAGAGTTTGCGGAATTCGTGGGCGGCGATGGCGCCGATCTCCTGTTGGCCCTTGGGGCTCAGGTGGGTGCGGTCGGGCTTGCCGTCGGCGGTGGTGGCGCCGAGTGTGTCGCTCGCGGCCGGGCCGGTCCGCTCGCTGAGTTCCTTTGTCCGGGCGTAGAGGTCCAGGAGAGGCGTCTTCGTTTCGGCGGCGAGTTGCCGGGTTTGTTCGACGTAGGGGACGAGGCAGTCGGCC
>CAMATG010000230.1 GCA_945860645.1 Candidatus Sulfopaludibacter sp. SbA3
GCCGGCGACGACTTCTTGTTTGCCATCGCCGTTAAGGTCGGCGGTGAAGACGGTGTGGCCATCGGTGAGCGTATCGTCGATGACCGTGCGCTGCCACGCGCCCTTCTTCTGGCGGTAGATAGCGACTTGATTGCCGTGCCAGGCTTCGATGGCGGCGAGGAACCGTTCGCGTTTCAGGAAGCCGACGGCGACGTCGGAGGAGCCGGATTTGGGCCAGGGGGCGGGGTCGCCAGCGGCGATGTGTTCGCGGGTCCAGGTGCCATCGGCGCGGGCCAGATTGACGTGGATGCCACGGAAGCTGGCGGTGAGAACGTCGTCGCGGCCGTCGCGATTCCAGTCGTGGATGAAGATGCCGTGGACGACGCCTTCGTCGGCATCGGTGATGAGTTGGCGATGCCAGTCGCCGGGGCGGTAGGCGACGAGTGGGGTGTGGTCTTTGTATTCGGGCGCGACGGCGGAGGCGCCGGTGAGGGGGGCGTTGATGAAGAGGCCGTTGGCGGTGCGAAGGCGGTGGGAGGTGGTGAGGCGGTCGATTTCGCGGACGGTCCAGGGCTGGCGGAGGTCGGCGCCGTGGGTGATGAGGCTGACGATGCCGACGGAGCGGGCGGCCTCGTTTTCAAAGGCGTGGGCGACGAGGAATTCGGGGATGCCGTCGTTGTCGGTGTCCATCGGCCAGGTGTTGATCATGCGCTGGAGGCCGGTGGCGAGGACGTGGCGTTCCCAGTTGGGGGCTTCGAACCAGAGGAGTGCGGACATGCCGGAGCCGAGGGCGACGAGGTCGGGCTTGCCGTCCTTGTTGACGTCGGCGACGACGACCTGGTAGCCGCCCTTGAGATCCGCGGCGAGGGCCCGGCTTTCGAAGTGGGCGAAGCGGGTTTGGGCGAGCGCGGGGAGGGCGAGGAGGAACAGGAGGGTTCGCGAATGGAAGGCCACAATATAGAATGGTTCTTTTATGGCAATCCTGACAACTGTGGTGGGCAGCTATCCTACCCCGCAATGGCTTTTCGGCGATACGTCCCGGGGTGCGCTGCGCGACGCGATCATGGTGGTGTTGAAGACGCAGGAGTTGGCGGGTATCGATGTCGTGGCCGATGGGGAATTGAACCGGTTCGATCCGAGCCATCCGGAAACGAATGGCATGATCGACTACTTCATCAGCCGCATGTCGGGGATTCGCACGCGGTTTTCGATTTCCGATATCGACGAGTTTCGCGCCGATACGCAGTTGAAGTACCGGACGGACCCGGCCGGGATTGTGCACGAAGCGGTGGGCGATGGGGTGTTGAACCTGGCGCGGGACTACGACTTCACGAAGGGTTTGACGGCGAGCCAGTTGAAGTTCACCTGCACCGGGCCGCACATGCTGACGAAGGTGTTGACGGACCGTTTCTACACCGATCGCGGCGAGTTGTGCATGGCGATTGCGCAGGTGTTGCGCCGCCAGATGGAGCGCATTGGCGCGGAAGTGATTCAGATCGACGAGGCCAATATCAGCGGGCACCCGGAAGACCGGGAGTGGGCGCTGCCGGCGATTAACCACGTGCTGGACGGGATTCGCGGCAAGCGCGGGGTGCATATCTGCTTTGGAAATTACGGCGGGCAATCGGTGCAGAAGGGTTTTTGGAAAGACCTGATGCCGTTCATGAACGGGCTGCATTGCGACCATTTGATTCTGGAATTCGCGCGGCGCGGGTATGACGAGTTGGACGCGTTCCGGGAGTTGGATCCGAAGATCGGGCTGGGGCTGAGCGTCGTTGACATCAAGGACAACGGGATCGAATCGCCCGATTTGATCGCTTCGCGGATTGAACATGCGCAGAAGATTCTGGGGCCGGGCCGGATTCCGTTCGTCCACCCCGATTGCGGTTTTTGGATGCTGCAACGCAGCGTAGCCGATGGGAAGATGCGGGCGCTGGTGCAGGGCCGCAACCTGTTTGAAGGAAGAAAATAGCGATGCGGAATTTCGTTTTATCGATTGCTCTGTTGCTGCCGTTGGCGGCGCAGGATAGTGAGCATTTGAAGAATTTGAAGCAGTTGACCAACGGCGGGCAGAACGCGGAAGCGTATTGGGCTCCCGATGGGAAGCGGCTGGTTTTCCAGACGACACGGGAGCCGTATCCGTGCGACCAGATCTTCACGATGAACGCCGATGGGTCCGACCAGAAGCTGGTTTCGACCGGCAAAGGCCGCACGACGTGCGCCTACTTTTTGAAGGACAACAAACACATTGTGTACGGTTCGACGCATGAAGCGGGCGATGCGTGCCCGCCGCCGCCGGACCGGAGCAAGGGTTATTTGTGGGGCGTGTTCCCGGGCTACGAGATTTACCTGGCGACGGATCAGGGCAAGATCGTGAAGAAGTTGACGAAGATGCCGGGCTACGATGCCGAGGCGACGGTGAACTTCAAGACGGGCCGGATTATTTATACGTCGATGGAATCCGGGGATCTGGACCTGTGGACGATGAAGCCGAATGGCAGCGATAAGCACCAGTTGACTAAGTCTCACGGGTATGACGGCGGGGCAGTGTACTCGCGTGACGGCAAACACATTGTGTGGCGAGCCAACCATCCGCAGACGCCGGAGACGATGGCGCGTTACAACGAACTATTGAAGGAAAACCTGACGGCGCCGATGAAGATGGAGCTGTTCGTTTCCGGGCCGGACGGGAATGACCGGAAGCAGATCACCAACAACAACTGCGCGAACTTCGCGCCGACGTTCACGCCGGATGGCAAGCGAATCGTATTCTCTTCGAACATGCACAAGTGCGACGGCCGGGACTTCGAACTCTATATCGTGAATACCGATGGTTCCGGGTTGAAGCAGATCACCCATTTCAACGGGTTCACGTCGTTCCCCGAGTTTTCGCCGGATGGGAAGAAGTTCGTGTTCTCCAGCTCGTTGAACACGAAGAGCCGGTTCGAGTTCAATATCTTCGTGGCTGACTGGAAGGAGTAGGCGCGGCGCCTACCCTTTCCAGCAGAGCGAAAACAACTTGACCTGAATATTGGTCTTTTTCGGCGCAATGACGACACTCTCGAACTTTTCGTTCAGAGTGTCGAACTGCGTGGCGAGGGTGGCGATTTCTTCCTGCACTTGCTGTTCGAGTTGCTGGCGCTGATCGAGCGCGGATTGCAGATTCGCTTCGGCGCGGTCGACGTCCTGGCCCTCGCGGCTGGCCTTGCCGAGCGTACGAGCGGCTGAGCCCACGCTGGACATCGCGGTCTTGGTCATGAAGCCGCGGCCCATGATGGCGCCTAGTACGGAGGTGGCGATGGAGAGGCCCGTCTGCACTTTGGACTGGGTGGCTTCCTGCTGCTGTTTTTCCACCATTTGCTGGGCTTTTCGCACGCGCTCTTCAAGCATGGCGAGCTTGGGTCCGTACTTCTGGCGGAGCGCGGTGACGGCTTCATCGCGGGCTTCGTGGGCGGCGGTGGTGAGGCGGACGCGGAAATCCCGTTCGGATTCGCCGGGGTTGGAGACCTGGCCTAGATTGACGCTTTGCAGCACTTCGAGCTTCTGCGTGGCGAAGAGCCAGTTGACGAAATCCTTGTTCCAGGTGGTGTAGGACTTGGCTTTGCCGGCGGCGGCGGGAAGGTCGCCAAAGGATGCGCCGTCGGTGGGTTCGCTTTCCAGTTCGGCGATGTCGATATCGAGCTCTTCGGCCTGCTCCCAGCTGACGGCGACCGGGCCGCCTTCGACGAACGTGCAGAACTTCACTTCGCGGGCGAAGTCGACTTTCGTTTTGGTGTCGGTGAAGCGGACCTGGGCGACGCCGAGAAGAACGGGTTCATACGTGGCGCCGCTGGTGGAGCGGACGGGCAGGAAGTGCTGTTCGATGTCGGGCGGGAGAACGGGACGGGCGGTGCCGACGACCTCGGAGGCGCGCTTGGGCGCGACTGGCGGCGGGGCGGCGGTTTCGCCGGCGATGGGCGGCGGCGGGAGCGCCTTTTTCTTTGCATCCATCAAGGTTTTGATCTGCGCGCGGGTCAGCGGGCCGCTCAAGTAAGAGAGCGCCCATCGGGACTCGAATACTTCGAGCGCGCCGCGGTGGACGTTGCTCATGAGGAAGATGCGGCTCTTCAAACTGGACAGCAGTTGCTCCAGCGCGCCGCGGTTGGCTGACCCGCCGGATGCCGCGGCGGCGCCCTCCAGCCCTTCGATGAGACGCATCTTGTCCCGTTCGGTTTGCAGGCGGCCGATGAGCCAGGTGCCGCAGTTGGAGAGGCCTTTGTAGTCCAGGTCGACCGGGTTCTGCGTGGCGAGCACGACACCGACGCCGAAGGCGCGGGCTTGTTTCAACAGCGTCAGCAGCGGCTGTTTGGATGGAGGGTTGGCAACGGGCGGGAAGTAGCCGAAGATCTCGTCCATGTAGAGCAGCGCGCGGAGGCTGGAGGTGCCAGGCTGCGTGCGCATCCAGGAGACCATCTGGTTGAGCAGGAGCGCGACGAAGAACATGCGCTCGGAATCGCTGAGGTGCGAGATGGAGAAGATGGACATCCGCGGGCGCCCGGTGGAGGTGTAGAGCAGGGAGCCGATGTCGAGCGCGTCGCCTTCCAGCCAGGCTTCAAAGCCGGGCGAGGCGAGCAGGTTGTTGAGCGCGATGGCGAGGTCGAAACGTTCCTTTGACGGGAAGAAGGCTTCGATTTCGAGGACGCCGATGCGGGTGACGGGCGGCTTCTGGATCTGTTGGATGAGCGTGGCCAGATCGAGGTCGTTGCCCTGCATCCAGGCGCTCTCGATGAGCTTGCTGATGAGGATGTGCTCGCGGGACTGGATGGGGTCCGCGTTGATGTTCATGAGCGCGAGCAGGGCGGTGGCGGTGGACTGAATCCGTTCGCGCATGGCCTCGCGGTCTTCGCGCATTTCTTCCGGGGGCGCGCCGAAGGAGCGGAGAACGCTGACGGGGTAGCCGGCGGAGGAGCCGGGGGTGTAGATGGTGTAGTCGGCCGCGTCGCGCAGGCGTTGGACACGGGCGCCGTCCTGTCCCCAATCGGCGAGCCCCTTCTTCCAGCGTTCGGCGGTTTCGGTGGCGAACTGGTCTTTGGTGATGCCTTTCTTGCGGGCTTCCTCTTCGTTGACCCAGGGGGCAAAATCGGCCGGGGCGAGGGCGGGGAAGTTGAGCAGGAGGTTGGAGAGATCGCCTTTGGGATCGATGATGATGGCGGGGATGCCATCGATGGCGGCTTCTTCGAGCAGGCCGACGCAGAGGCCGGTCTTGCCGCTGCCGGTCATGCCGACGCAGACGGCGTGGGTGACCAGGTCCTTGGAATCGAGGAGGAGGAGGCCGTCGTCCTTTTTGCCGAGATAGAATACGCCGAGCTTTTCGAAATCCTGCATAGGCTCTAGTCTACAATCGCGAGTATGGAACTAAAAGGTAAAAAGGTCGCGATCCTCGTCGACCAGATGTATCAGGAGATGGAAGTGTGGGTGCCGTTGTACCGACTGCAGGAAGCGGGCGTGGAGACGATCACCGTTGGCGCCGAAGCGGGCAAGACGTATCCGAGCAAGCTGGGCTACCCTTGCACGGCGCAGAAATCCTACAACGAAGTTTCCGCGGACGATTTTGACGGCATCGTGGTTCCTGGCGGGTTCGCGCCCGACCATATCCGGCGGCATCCGAAGGCGAACAAGTTGGTGGCCGATATCAATGCGCAGGGCAAGCTGGTGGCGGCGATCTGCCACGGCCCGTGGGTGCTATGTTCGGCGCACGGGATGTTGAAGGGCCGGAAGGTGACGAGTTTCTTTGCCATTAAAGACGACGTGGTGAACGCCGGGGCCGAGTGGTCGGACGAAGAAGTGGTGGTGGACGGCAATCTGGTGACGTCGCGGAAGCCTGAGGATCTGCCGGCGTTTTGTCTGGCCTGTGTGAACGTGCTGAAGAAGTAAAATTGAAGGACTCTATGCCCCGCTTCGTAGCAATGTTTGCTGCCGCCGCCGCGCTGTTGGCGCAGGATGGCGCCACGCGTGAAAACTGGCCTCACTACGGAGGCCAGACGAGCGCGTGGCGGTACAGTGCGTTGGAGCAGGTGAATGCGTCGAACGTGTCGCGGTTGACGCCGGTTTGGACTTTCCAGACGGGCGATAACGAGGGCGGACTGCAGGCGACGCCGATTGTGGTGGACGGGGTGATGTATGTCTCCACGTCGCACAACCGGGTATTCGCCATCGACGCGGCTACGGGGCGGGAGTTGTGGAGTTACTACTTCCAATTGCCGAAGGGCTTCACGATTTTCTACGGGCCGTGGAACCGCGGTGTGGCGGTGGCCGACGGGCGTGTGTTCCTGGGCACGCTGGACAATCACGTGGTGGCGTTAGACGCGAAAAACGGGCGTGAGTTGTGGAAAGTGAACGTCGAAGACGCCAACCAGTGCGGTTGTAATATTACAGCGGCGCCGCTGGTGGTGAAGGGGAAGGTGATTGTCGGTGTGACGGGCGGGGATTCGGCGCATCGCGGGTATGTGAATGCTTTTGACGCCAAGACCGGCCGGCAGTTGTGGCGCTTCTGGACCATTCCCGGGCCAGGGGAAAAAGGGCACGAGACGTGGACCGGCGATAGCTGGAAAAGCGGCGGCGGGGCAACGTGGATGACCGGGTCGTACGACGCCGAATTGAACCTGACGTATTGGAGCGTCGGCAATCCGGCGGCCGATTTCTGGGGCGGGAACCGGAAGGGCGATAACCTCTATACCGATTCGGTGGTGGCGTTGGATTTGGATACGGGCAAGCTGAAGTGGCACTACCAGCAGGTGCCGCACGACGTGTGGGACTGGGACACAGCGTATGAGAACGTGTTGCTGGATCTGCCTGTGAATGGGCGTTCGCGGAAGTTGTTGCTGAATGTGAATAAGGGCGGGTACACGTTCGTGGTGGACCGGACGAATGGCGAGTTCGTGGCGGCGTGGCCGCTAGTGAATAACCTGAACTGGATTAAAGGTGTGGGGCCGAAGGGCGAGTTGTTGGGGCGGAATGAACCGGTGGTGGGGAAGTCGAAGATCATTTGTCCGTCGATTGGCGGAGGGCGAAGTTGGAATCAGGGGGCGTGGTCGCCGAAGGCGGGGATGTTTTTTACGACGGGGATTGAGTGGTGCGAGGACGTGGTGGCCGTGCCGGAGACGCCGAAGGAAGGGCAGGTGTATTTCGGCGGAACGTTCAAGCTGACGCACAAACCATTGAAGGGCGAAGCGGGCGGGCATCTGGGCGCATATGATCCGGTGACGGGGAAGCGGGCGTGGCTGTACGAGTATAAGTATCCGCTGCTGGCGTCGGTGCTGGCGACGGCGGGGGACGTGATTTTTACGGGCGACGCAGAGGGCTTCTTCTTTGCGCTGGATGCGAAGACGGGGAAGAAATTGTGGAGTTATCAGACGGGCTCAGGGCATCGCGGGAGCGCGGTGACGTATTCGGTAAACGGGCGGCAGTATGTGGCGACGCCCAGCGGATGGGGCTCGGCGGTGGCTGGATTGTTGCCGCAGATCTGGCCGGAGACGGAACGTCTGCGGAGTGGGTCGGCGGTGTTTGTGTTCGCGCTTCCGGAGAACGGTAAATGAGACTCTGGGCGTTGTTGCTGTTGTTGCCGGTTGCCTATGGGCAGTCGATCGGGACGCCGGCGTCGGTGGCGCGGGGCGACAAATTGTTTGCACAGGGATGTTCAGTGGGCTATTGCCATGGCGCCGGAGGGTCGGCGGCGCGGAGCCAGCGATTGCGCGGACGCACGTTCGATCGGGAGTATTTGGTCAAGGTGATTCGCAACGGGATTCCGGCGACGGCGATGCCTGCATGGGGGGACCGGTTGACGGATGCCGATATCAACGATTTGACCGACTACATTCAGAGCCTGGCGACAGCGCCGGTCAACGTGGCGGGCGGGCCTTCGACGGAGGCTCCGGTAGCGCTGCCGGCGGAGAAGGCTTGGGACACGCCGGAGGAACACAAGCGCGGGCGGGATCTATTCTTCGACCTGACGCGCGAGGGTCGCTGTTCGGTGTGCCACCGGTTGAACGGGAACGGCACGGCGGTGGGGCCGGACATTACCAAGGTGGCGGCGATCAAGGTGACCGATGGGCCACAGGTGTTGCGTTACGGGCGGCCACGAACGGTGCGGACGTTTGCGCTGAAAGATGGGGAGAGATTTGCTGGCGTTACGGCTGAGCGGACGGCATCAGAGACTCGGGTGTTCGATTTGTCGGCCACTCCGCCGGTGCTTCGAAACCTGCTGAATACGGACGTGCAGTCGATTCAGCGCCAGGCAAATTGGCGGCATGGGAGCGTTGTGCGCGGTTATTCACTGGAAGATATGCAGACCATTTGGACTTATGTTCGATTTGTCGCGGCGAAGAAGTAGCGGCGCATGAGTGAACCTTGTATTCAGGTTGCCGGCCTGCGAAAAAGCTACGGCGAGGTGGAGGCCGTACGGGGCATTGATTTCACCGTGCAGCAAGGCGAAGTGTTCGGCCTGCTGGGTCCGAACGGCGCGGGGAAGACTACGACGGTGGAGATTCTGGAAGGGCTGCGGCCTCGCAGCGGCGGGGATGTGCGGGTGCTGGGGTTCGATCCCGCGGCGGATACGAAGGCGCTGAAGGAGCGGATTGGCGTTTGCCTGCAGGC
>CAMATG010000231.1 GCA_945860645.1 Candidatus Sulfopaludibacter sp. SbA3
TACGAAGTCTCCTTTCAAGGCCCCGGCGGCCACAGCTGGATCGACTACGGCGTCGGCAACCCCGTCCACGCCCTCTCGCGAATGATCACCATCTTCGCCGAAAACCTCCCGCCCCCCACCGCCAAATTTTCCTTCAACTTCGGCATCATCGAAGGCGGCGTGTCCATCAATGCCATCCCGCCCCTCGCCCGCACCCGCCTCGATCTCCGCAGCGTCGACGAAGCCCTCCTCGAGCGCATGACCGTCATTCTCGACGCCGCCGTCACCCGCGCCTGCGAGTGGGAAAACGAAAAAGCCCCCCTCGGCAAAGTCACCGGTAAAATCCGCGAGACCGGCTCCCGCCCCGGCGGCCGCCTGCCCAAGGACGCCCCGCTCATGCAAGCCGTCCAAATGGTCGACGCCTATCTCGGCATCCGCTCCAGTTCCGATTGCGCCTCCACCGACGCCAACATCCCCCTCAACCTCGGCATCCCCGCCATCTCCATCGGCGCCGGCGGCTCCGGCGGCGGCGCCCACACCACCGGCGAATGGTTCAAACCCGACGGCCGCGACCTCGGCCTCAAACGGCTGCTCCTCCTCATCGCCCTCCTCCTCGGAGAATAGATGCGTGCCGACCTGACGCTGGTCTTCATCGCCCTCATCTGGGGCACGACCTTCGTCCTCATTAAACGCGCGCTCAACGACGTCACGCCCGTCTTATATCTGGCCCTCCGCTTCTCCCTCGCCGCCGCCCTCCTCGCCCTCTACTTCCACAAACGAATCCGTCTCGGCTTCGGCCGCCAGGAGTTCTGGGTTGGTCTCCGCGTCGGCGGCATCCTCATGCTGGGCTACATCCTCCAAACGGTGGGCCTACAAACCACCACCCCCTCCAAAAGCGCTTTTCTCACCGGAATTTATATTGTTCTGGTACCTTTTGTGAACTCGCTCGTCTATCGCACCAGACCCCGGTTATGGGAAATCGCCGGGGTGCTTACAGCTGGTTTGGGTATGGGTCTGTTGTCCATGCAAGGGGAAACACTGTCAATCGCCAAAGGCGATCTTCTCACCATCGGTTGCGCCGTGGCCTTCGCCGTACACATCGTGCTGCTCGGCCATTGGGCGCCCATCGTTGGCTTTGAATCGCTCAGTCTGTTACAGATCGCCGCGGCCGCCGCCGTTGCCTGCATCGCCGTTCCGCTCGTCGAAACGCCCGCCATCCATTGGTCGCCAATGGTCTGGTCGGCCATCCTCGTCGGCGGCGTCTTCGCCACGGCTCTGGCGTTCGTTCTCCAATCGTGGGCCCAACAGAACACCACGCCCGCGCGCGCGGCCGTGCTCTTCAGTATGGAGCCCGTCTTCGCCTGGATCGTCTCCTGGACGTTCGAAGGGGAAGCGCTCACCGCGCGGGCCGCCACCGGAGCCCTACTCATACTGGGGGGAGTATTACTGGTGGAATTGAAACCAGCAGAGGCTGACAAACATCCATAGAGCTGTAACAACACGTAAAATAGGTTCCAAGGCACAAGCAGGAAGGTACAAATATCCATGCGCTGGTATCAGAATCTCAAGCAACAGAAACTTCTCTCCCTCTCTCTCCTCGTTTTCACCCTGTCGGTGGGCATCCTCATTGGAACCCTCGTCAGCGGCAGCGTCAGCGCGGCCAAAGGTCAGGCCGTCGCGCCCGATGCAACCCCCCTCGTCATCCCCTCGGCAGCCGCCTCACCAAATGAATTCACCAAACTAGCCAAACTCGTCGAACCGGCCGTCGTCAACATCACCGCCGAAGTCACCGCCAAAGCTACCGCCGGCACCCGCCGCGCCCCCCGCGGCGGAGCCGAAGAGGATGAGGAAGGTGGCGGCGACGAAATGGAAATGTTCCGCCGCTTCTTCGGTCGCCAGGGCGGTGGCCAGCCCAACGCCCGTCCTCGTCCCCGCGAAGCCACCGGCTCCGGTTTCCTGGTCGATAAGAACGGCTACATCGTCACCAACCTGCACGTCGTCGAAAAAGCCGACTCCATCAAGGTGAAGGTCTCCGGTGACGACAAGGAATACAAGGCCAAGGTGATCGGCACCGATTGGGAATCCGATATCGCCGTCATTAAGATCGATGGCACCAAGGCCTTCCCCGCCCTCAAGATCGGCAACTCCGACGCCGTCCAGGTCGGCGATTGGGCCGTCGCCATCGGCTCTCCCTTTGGCCTCGCCGCCACCGTCACCGCCGGAATCATCTCCGCCACCGGTCGCGATCTCCCCAGCGCCGAACAGTTCCAGCGCTTCATCCAGACCGACGCGGCCATCAACCCCGGCAACTCCGGCGGCCCGCTCGTCAACATCCACGGTGAAGTCATCGGCGTCAACACCGCCATCGCCACCCAGTCCGGCGGCTACCAGGGCATCGGCTTCGCCCTCCCTGCCAACCAGATGGCGAAGGTCTACAACAGCATCATCCAATATGGACGCGCCAAGCGCGGCTCCATCGGCATTTCCTGGGATAAGAACCAGAAGCCGGAAGTGCTGAAGGCTGCCGGCCTCGGCAACGGCGTACTGGTCACCCTGGTCACGCCCAAAGGACCCGCTGAAAAGGCTGGCCTCCGCGCCGAAGACGTCATCATCGCCATCAACGGCAAGACCATTAAGAACGGCGACGAACTCGTCAGCATCGTCTCGGAGACGCCTGTCGACAACTCGCTCAAAGTCACGGTCGATCGCGGCGGCAAGAAGGTCGACATGAACGTCGTCGTCCAGGATCGCGTCGAAGTGTTCAAGGATGACGAGCGCTTCGCCCGCCACCGCGAAGACGTCGAACTGCCCACGAAGGCCGAAGGCACACCCGCCAAGTTCGGCATCTCCATCCGCAGCATGTCCGTCCAGGAACGGGAACCGCTGAAGCTCGGCGACGAGCGCGGCGTCTACGTCACTCGCGTTGAAGAAAACTCCTTCGCCGCCGAAATCGGCATCCAGGAGAAGGACATCATCATCAGCGTCAACCGCCAGCCGGTCACCTCGCTCGATGATCTGCGCAAGGTGCAGGGAACGCTGAAACCCGGCGACGCCGTCGCCTTCCGCGTCATGCGCCCCATCCCCGGCGCCCGCAAGGGTGGCGACGCGTCCTTCCAAACGTTCTTCGCCGCCGGCACGCTCCCGGAAAAAGAGTAACTCACTCTCGAACAACCAGAAACAAACGGGGGAGGCCAACCAGCCTCCCCCGTTTGTTTGGTTCCACTGGCTCCAAAAGCACCATAGTCTAAACTGGAAAAGGACTATGAGTCACCCTTTTCTGGCGCTCCGCCGCCACTTTTTGTTAGCCTCCCTCGCTTCCGCATTCCCACTCACTGGCCAACCAAAAGCCCCTCGTGTCACCACCCGCCAGGCCTCCATCCTCGCGGCCAAACAAGCCATCGAACAGGAGTGCCGCCTCGCCGCCAATGGCGATTGGAACAAGTGGCACGAATCCTCCAAGCCCTACCGCCAGGCGCTCCTCCAGGTCTACGATGACGCCGTCGCCAACCAACTCCCCGCCCGCTCCATCCCTGGCGAAAAAATGGGTTTCATCTTCTGGAACAGCGACAAGGCCCGCATGGCCCACGCCGGCTCCGCCCTCGCCATCACCGCCTCCGGCGACAGCCTCCCCGCCTACATCGCTGGCGATCGCCTTCTCCCCATCTCCAAATCCATCGTCGAATGGCTCCGCCCCCAGGGCATCGACCTCATCTTCGTCCCCGTCCCCACCGTCGTCCAAACCTATCCCGAAGAACTCGTCGCCGATCCGTCGCTCCTCCCCAAAGACAACAACGTCATCCCTCATCTCCGCCGCAAGCTCCTCACCCTCCTCGAAAACGACCTCGAAGTCATCGACCTCTACCCGGAGTTCATGCAACTCCGCCAAACCGAAAAACGCCCTCTCTACATCGCCGCCGATAAACACTGGACCGAACGCCCCCAGCGCCGCGCCGCCGAACTCATCGCCGCCCGCATCGCCCGCTATCCCTGGGCCAAAGCCGCCATGGCCAAACCGCCCCTCTTCCGCCAGGCCGAAGAACGCTTCACCGAAACCATGGGCTTTGCCGACTATCTCCCCGACAACACTCGCCGCCTCTCCGAACTACAAACCAAAACAACGTACTGGAACAACAGCGCCACCGGCCCCCAGCCCCTCTCGGTCCAATCCGCCACCTCGCCCGTCCTGGTCACCGGAGACAGTTTCGTCAACTATAGCTATCCGCTCAGCGGCGGCCTCGTCGGCCACCTCGCCCGCGAAATCAACCAGCCCGTCAGCGTCGCCCAGATCTCCGGCAGCATCGTCCAGACGTTCCAGGATATGTTCCGCGACCCCGAAATGCTGAAGGGGAAGAAGGTGATCGTCTGGATCATGAACTACGACCCGTTCGCCTGCAACTGGATGCTCCCAGAAAAGTTCAACGTCCCGCGTCCCAAGCCCTGACGAACTTACTTCGCCTTCGGCACCCACTCCCGCTTCACCACCTCCGGTAGCCCGGCCCAGTCGTGCAGGTAGAAGATGGCGTAGTTCACCACCCATACCACCACCTTCGCCTCGGCCAGCGCGCTCCGGTTCCGCAGCAGCTCTTTCACCGGTTGCACCGTCCCGCCCGGCACCGGCATCATCGCCACCGGCGCATTGATCGCCTGCGCCAACTGCGGCCCCAACAGGTCCGAATAGCTGTCGCCGATCAGCAGCACCGGCCCGCTCTCGTAGTTGCCATACGGCTGGCCGTTCAGCCGGGAAATGAAGTCGTACTCCGGATGCAGGAACGGCTCCACCGCCGCCTTCTCCTCTTCCGTCAATAGCGGCATCGCGCTCATCGGATACTGCAGCGTCGACTTCGCCACTGTGAACATCGGCGCCGCCTTCCGCGCCGCCTGCAGCACCGGGTAGCGCGCCAATCGCTCCGCCAGCATCCGCACCGCCACCGCCCGCCCCACCGGCGACCAATGACTGTCCGCCGGCAAATACAGCGGGTACGGAGCCGTCTCGCGCGCCTTCAGCATCGCCGGTAGCAAGTCCACCACTTCCACGTCATCGGCCAGCAAATCAAACAGACTCTTGCGAAGGTGCGGCGCCACCAGCCGGTCCGCCGGCACGCCACGCGCCACAATCCGGTCCATGTAGACGTCCGACATCTTCGGCACCGGCACAAACAGCAGGTCGATCCCTTGTTTCTTCAGCCAGCGCGATGTCGCCCGCACCGCGTCCTGACCCAACAAACCAGCCGTCCAGGCAAAGGCATCGGGCACCTTCGGCGTCACATACTCGCCCGTGTACATCTCGTTGAACATCGGCGGCGTCCCCGCTGCGCGGAGCAGATAATGCTTCGTCGCCGGATCGACCGCCAGCGTCCGCGGCGCCTCGGCGTCCATCACCGCTCGCAGTTCCTTCCGCACCTCCGCCAGCGCGTCAAACCACTTCGTGTAGCTCCCCTTGCCAATCTTGTTCCGCTCCGCCGTCATCGCCGCCATCGTCGCGGAAATGGAAGTCTTCCGCGCGCGCTCCACCGCGGGCAGTTGACCGCACGCCATGCCAGCCCCCAACAGCCCGGCCCATTCTCTCCGCGTCACGGCAACTCCTCTTCCACAAAATACGGAGTCAAATCAAAATCCTCCGTATCGTCCGACCTCTGCATCGACCGGATTTCCTCCGGCGCCGACTTCAGTCGAACCAACCGCAACTGCAACGTGTCACCAACTTTGTGCCCCGCCCCCGGCAACAGAACCCGCTTCCGCATCGCCAGAAACACGACAATCGCCTCCGGCTTTCCGTAACTGCCGGAGACGACCTGTTCCACCTTAACCTTCCCATAAATCAGCGCGTCCTCGTACGGCGCCGTCCCCGGCTGGATCGCCCGCGACATCTGCACAATCCACCCGCGCAAGACAACCCGCTCCGAATCCGCCACCACCGGAGCGGCCACCGGAGCCAACGGCTTCTCCTCGGCAACAGCCACCGGAGTAGTCGCCTCCACCGGTTTCGTCTCCCGCGAAATCAACTTCCGCTCCACATCGCCTAACGCCACCACCGGCCAATCTTCCAAATACAGATCTCGAATCGCAAACTCGTAAACCAACACCCGCGTCGCCGCCAACCGCCCCGTCCGCGCCGCCCGCAACAACTCGTTCCGTACCGTCGCCCCCGCGCCATTCATCGCAATCACGTCCACCGGCGCGTTCAGGTGGTACGCCAGATGTTCTCCCAGCCCAGCCTTCTGCCCCCACTCCAAAGACGGCGAAGAGTAGATGTTCGTGAAGCTATCCCCCAGCAACAGAACCTCCGCAGGGCCCACATCCCCCACCGGCTCCACCACGTCAATCGCCACCCGCTCGGCCCCAAACAGCGTCTGGTCCACCGGCAATTTCAACATCCCCACCAGGTCCCCCCGGCTCTCCGCCGTAGCCGCCCGCAACCGGTACAGCGGCGCCGGCGCCGCCCACACTTTTCCCTTCAAGGACTCCGCCATCCCCCGCGCCACCCGGTCCATAAACCGCGGAGTCCAGTGCGTGTCCTGACGCAAATACCACGGCGCGTCCCCGGTCTCCATCCATTTTTCCAGCGGCAATACCGTCGCGCCGTATCCCTCGACAGCCGCCCGGAACCTCCCGAAATCGGCGTTCTGCGCGGCGCCAATCAACGTCCCCTTATCTGGCACCGGCGCCACCACGAGTTGGATGCCCAGCCGCTTGCAGTCTTCCGCCAACTGCCGGAACGCCGGCAACGGATCCGGATGCGCCACCGCCAACCCGTCCTTATCGATCATCCCTTTCGCCTTGGCCTTCAGGTAATCGGCGTCCAGAAACGGTTGGCCGAAGAGGTAGCGCAGCCCCGGCGCATAGTACAGCCACCCATCCCGCCCAATGGTCACCTTCTCGTTCCCAAAACCGCCCCACCCGGTCAACACCATCTGCAACCGCGGCTGCACCCACTTCTTCAGAACAGACCCGTCGTCCACGTTCCGCCCCAACGCCGCCAGCGTCTCCCGCGTCGGCGGAAACCCAACGCCCGCAAAATCCCCCAGTCCGCCGCCCCCAGCCAACTGCGCCACCACCGGCACCAGCAGGGCCACACAAAACCCAACAGCCAGCGCCCGCGCCACGCCGCGCCCGACGGAAGTCGAGGCCAGCTCTTTCTGACTCGCCTCCTCGGTCACCAGCGTCGGATTATTGGGAATCGGATCTTTGGACATATCAGAACTGGTAGTACAGGAACGGGTTCACCGTCTGCGTCCACATAAACAAAACACTCAACGCCAGCGTCAACAAGCAAACGCCAACCTTCCACGGCGTGATCCGCTGCGTGAAATTCCAAGCCTGCGGCATCGCCCAAACCACCACCGCGCAAACCGCAAAACAAAACAGGTGGTACTTCGTATAAACCACCGCGCCCAGAATCGCCCCGTCTCCGGTTCCGCTAAACATCGCGCCCACAAACCGCCAGGCAATCGACAACGATTCCGCCCGAAAGAACACCCACGCCACACAAACAATCAGGAACGTCACCGCGCCCTTCAGAACACCCGGCAGGCGCGAATAGAAACTCTTCCTCCCCTGCGCCCGTTCCAAGCCAAGCATCGCCCCGTGAATTGCGCCCCAAATGACGAAGGTCCACGACGCCCCGTGCCACAACCCGCCCAACAGCATCACCGTGAACAGGTTGCAATAGGTGCGCGCCTCACCCAACTTGTTCCCGCCCAACGGGATGTAGAGGTAGTCCCGCAGCCAGGTGGAAAGCGAAATATGCCAGCGCCGCCAGAAATCCGTGATGCTCTCCGCCCGGTACGGGTCGTTGAAGTTCTTCGTGAACAGGAACCCCAGCATCAGCGCTAAACCGACAGCCATGTCCGAATAAGCCGAGAAGTCAAAGTAGATTTGGAACGCGTAAGCGATGACGCCAAACCAGGCGTCGAACCACCGCAACCCCGCCGCCCCGAACACCGTGTCCGCAATGTGCGCCATCGGGTTGGCCAACAGAATCTTCTTCCCCATCCCCAAACAAAGGAACGCCGCCCCCCGCGCGAATTTTTCCCACGTAAACTCCCGGTGCCGGATCTGCTCGGCGATACTCCAGTAGCGGATAATCGGCCCCGCCAGCTGGTGCGGGAACAGCGCCACGAAGCAGGCAAAATCCACCGGGTGTCGCAGCGGCCGCGCCTCCCCCCGGTAGACGTCGATGGCATAGCTCATCGATTGGAACGTATAAAACGAGATCCCAATCGGCAGA
This sequence comes from Candidatus Sulfopaludibacter sp. SbA3, assembly GCA_945860645.1. Taxonomy (GTDB): domain Bacteria; phylum Acidobacteriota; class Terriglobia; order Bryobacterales; family Bryobacteraceae. Next base: position 8,207 of record CAMATG010000231.1, read on the forward strand.
GCCACGTGGATCAGAGGGAGCGGAACGGGACCGGCGCCCAGCCATCCGCTCAGCGCGTTCAGGTTCTCCAGGCCGAAATCGTAGTACTTAAAGAAGCCCAAAATGAGCATATTTGTCGCCAAACTGACGAATAATGCGCACTTTTGAGCACGATTTCGGGGCTCTCCTTTGGGCAAAAACGGCAAATCGCCGTCCTCCTGGGGCTTCAGACCCGAGTAACGAACCAACGCCAAACCGCAAAAATAGTCCACCAACGTGCTGGTCAGCATCAGCACAATCCACTTCGGATTCGCCCACCCATAGAAGGTGTAGCTGACGATCGTCAGCATCGTGGTCAGGAAGCGGAACGGCAATAAGT
>CAMATG010000232.1 GCA_945860645.1 Candidatus Sulfopaludibacter sp. SbA3
GTCTTCCCCCCCGGCGTCGGCGGCATCTCCTTCAACATGGAGGCCGCCATGCTTCCGCAAGCCGCCGGCGACGCCATCATCCGCCTCACCCTTTCCAACGAAGCCGACGTTACCAAGGGCCGTCCCGCTTGGACCCTCCTGGCCGACCCCAAGTCCCCCGGCTACACCAAATGGCGCGACGACGTTCTCTCCTTCGCCTCCGTTCTTCCCCAGAACTCCCAGGCCGAAGCTAACCCGGCCGATCGCGACCCCATCCCGAACGACTTCGACAACACCTACGGCCTCCCGGAACGCAACGCCTTCCACACCCAGTTGAAGTACTACCGCTTCGACGATTTCCTGGTGAAGAACATCCTCGACGATAAGACCCGCGCCGAGCTCAACACCGCCTGGAACGATCTCTACGCCTCCTTCGAATTCCACGAACTCTACGTCAAGTTCCTCGAAGATAAGAAGGCCCCGGCGTCCCGCATCGAGACGCTGAAAGCCGAAAACGCCGCCGTCGATAAGGCCATCCTCGCCGCCCAACCCGGCCACGTCGAAGACGCTCTGCAGTTCGCCGCTAAGGCCTGGCGCCGCCCGCTTACGCCGCAGGAAAAAGATCGCCTGCGCCGCTTCTACACCCAGTCCCGCGAGACGCAGAAGCTGTCGCATTCCGACGCCATTCGCGCCGTCATCGCCCGCGTGCTGGTCTCCCCGGCGTTCCTCTACCGGCTGGAACAGCCGGCCCAAACCAGCAAGCGCGCCCCGCTCACCAGTTGGGAGCTCGCCAACCGTTTGAGCTTCTTCCTCTGGTCCTCGCTCCCCGACGCCGAGCTCCGCCGTGCCGCCGAAAAGAACGAACTGGTCGACCCCGCCCAGCTCGCCCGCCAAACCAAGCGCATGCTGGCCGACCCCAAAGCCGCCCGGCTCTCCACCGAGTTCTTCGGTCAGTGGCTCGGCTTCTACCGCTTCGATCAGTACTCCGGCGCCGATACCTCCCGCTTCCCCGAATTTACCGATGACCTGAAAACCGCCATGTACGAAGAAGCCACGTCGTTCTTCGATTACATTGTGCGCAACAACCGCCCGGTCAGCGAGATCATCAGCGCCAACTACACCTTCGCCAACCCGCTCCTGGCCAAGCACTACGGCGTGAAGCAGGAGCTGAAAGGCGGGACGCAGAAGGTCGACGACGCCAATAGCTTCAACCGCGGTGGCCTGCTCCGCATGGGCGCGGTGCTCACCGCCACGTCCGCCCCGCTGCGCACCAGCCCCGTTAAGCGCGGCGATTGGGTCCTTCGCCGTATCCTCGGTACCCCCACGCCCCCGCCGCCTCCCAACGTCCCGCCCATCGCCAAGGACGACAAGGACGCCGCTGGCCTTACCATCAAGGCCCGCCTCACCGAGCACATGAAGAACCCCACCTGTGCCGCGTGCCATTCGAAGATCGATCCCCTCGGCTTCCCCTTTGAGCGCTACGACGCCGTCGGCCGCTATCGGCAGGCCTATGCCGATGGCAAGCCTGTTGAAGACGAAATCGGCATCGAAGGCCTCATTCAGAAGCTGAAGTCGCAGGAGCCGCAGCTGCTCCGCAACATGTCGCATAAGCTGCTCGGCTACGCCCTCGGGCGCACCGTGCTGGCCTCGGACCAGCCGTTGGTCGACCGCCTCATCCAGGCCGGCGGCCAGGCGACGTTCACACAGCTCGCCACCGAAATTGTCACCAGTCCGCAGTTCCGCTACCGGCGCGGCGAACAGCCCGCCGAACTCGCGAAGGATATCAAACGATGAAACCCAATACTTCCCGCCGCCACTTTCTTCGCGGCACCGGTGTGGCCCTCGCGTTGCCCTGGATGGAGTCCCTCTCCGCCGCCACCACGGCCAATCACAAGGCCCCCGTGCGCTTCGCCTGCGTCTACTTTTCCAACGGCGTCGAACCCATCCACTGGTGGGCCAAAGGCCAGGGCGCGCAGATGGAGCTTGGCGAAGCCGTCAAGCCGATGCTGCCCCATCGCGAGGACATCAACTTCCTTCGCGGCCTCTACAACCAGCAGGCCTTCGTTTCCACCAGCCCGCACCTAGGCCGCATGCCCAACATGCTCTCCGGCGCCAAGGTCTCGCTCGACCCGGCCGACATCCGCGTCGGCACGACGTTCGATCAGGTCCTCGCCCAGCGGATCGGCTCCCAAACCGCGGTCCCGTCGCTCGCCCTGGGCATCGAGCCGAACGAGCTGCGCCTGGAAGACGGCCTGTCGATGATCTACGGCAGCTGCCTCTCCTGGGTCTCTCCCACCAAGCCCGCGACAAAGGAAATCTACCCCGCCCGCACGTTTGATCAACTGGTGGGCGATGGCTCCGGCCGCGTGCTCGATAAGACCATTCTCGACTCGGTTCTCGAAGACTCCCACTCCCTCCAGCCCAAGATCAGCCGCAACGATAAGGTGAAACTCGACGAGTATCTCGAGTCCATCCGCGACATCGAAAAGCGCATTGAACGGGCGGGCAAGGAGGAGCGGATCGAAGGCTGGAAGCCGACCCTGGCCAAGCCCAACATGCCTCGGCCCAGCGACAAGCTCCCGCAGAACGTGCCCGACCACATGAAGCTGATGCTCGATTTGATCGTCCTGGCCTTCCAGATGGACAAGACCCGCATCGTCACGCTCATGCTCAATAACGACCTCTCCCAGATGAACTTCAAGTTCCTGGAAGGCGTCAAAGGCGCGCTGCATCTGGACCTGACCCACAACGGCAAAGCCGCCACCGCCGAGGCGATGTACCTGAAGACGAACCAGTTCCACATGGAGCAGTTTGCCTACCTGATCAAACGGCTGAAAGCTATCGACGAAGGCGGCCAATCGCTCCTCGATAACTCCATGCTCCTGGGCGGCTCGAACCTGTTCGACGGCGACACCCACGGAGCCGACCAGATGCCGCTGATCCTGGCCGGCAAAGGGGGCGGCACGCTGAAAACCGGCCGCAACCTGGACTACCTGGAACGCGGCAACGAGAACCGCAAAGCCGCCAGCCTCTACCTATCCATCATGGACCGCATGGGCGTCAAGCTCGACCGTTTCGGCGATGCCGACGCCCGCCTCGCCGACCTCTAAGCCTTACTTCCGCCGGCGGCCGGCCAGCCACAGCGCCCCGCCGGCCATCGCCACCAGCGCCGCGCTTGAGGGCTCCGGGACCGACGTCGGCACCGCGGCATTGATATCGATCGAAGAGTTCGGAATCGTCAGGGTGATGTTCTGTCCCGACGTTGCCTTATAGTTGGCCGTCACCACGGCTTGAATGTCCACCTGCGTGCCCGGCGCCAGTTCATTGAAAAAATCGGTCGTGACCGACCCGGTGAACTGATGACCGTCCAGGGAGGTAAGCGGCGCGCCCTGGCTGAGGTAGGTGGTCGAAGTCTCTTCGCCCGGGGTGTACATGTTGAGCGAAAACGACACGGAGTTGAGTGTGATGCCGGGGTCGTAGGCCAGCTGGAAGTCCCAGGCAATCGTGGTTGTGGTGCCAGCGGCAACGGTCGACGTTCCGCCCACCAGGCCGGACGTGGTCAGAATCGCAATCAGCGCGGAACTGTTCCCCGCGAAGGGGACCCCGCCAGTCGGGCTCTGCAGGTAGAGCTTTACGCCCTGAATCCCATTGACTTCGGCCAGTTGGCTGGCGACTGTCGTTGCGGTGAGCGCGCTCCCCGTAATGGCCCCATTGAACCCGGGGTTGGTAACAGGAAGTATGGTGACGCCGAAAGCGGCCAGAGAAGCAAAGAGTCCGGTTAGGAAGAGAAAGCGCATGGTAGAATTCTGCCGAACCCGCCACGCCCGGACAAGTTACTTTATGTTACTTTGACCCGCCGCCCGGGGTTCGCGCGAACCGGTTCGCCGTCAGAATCGCCTCAAATCGAGGGTGCCCGTGCAGCTCCCGGTGGAACGGCGTCAACCCCGTCCACATCATGAACGGCTCTCCGTCGTTCAGGCCCTGCTCGATCATCCGGATCGCCACCTCCGGCTCCCCGGCCCCCAGCCACGCCGCCGCCAACTGGCTGGCGTGAATAAAGCCGCCCGACTCGCGCGTCGCCGTCCACCGCTCGGCGATCTCTCTCGCCCGTCTCGGGTCACCGGCCTTCCCGATCGCAAACGCATGCCAACCGGGCAGGAACGGGTGCCCCAGGAGCACCACGGAACGTTCAAACGCGGTCGCCGCCTCCGCATACCGTCCTTCCGCGATAAGCAGGATGGCCTGGTTTGCCCGGTACAAATAGTGGTCCGGATTCTCCTCCAGCAAATCGGCCACAATCGCCCGCGTCCGCTCCATGTCTCCCGCCGCCCACGTCATCAACGCCAGGTCGGCCCGCAGCACCCGCACCCGCGCCAGTTCCGTCTCTCCAAACAGCCCCGCCTCAAACTGCCGGATCGCCTCGTCCTGCCGGCCCATTCCCACCAGCACCGCGGCGTACAGGTGGTTACACGCCACATGGCTGCCGCCAATGCGCAGCGCCATCGCCGCGTGTTCCGCGGCCCGCTCCCAGTCCCGGTCCATGCTGCCATAGCAACCTGCCGCCGAAAGGTGCGCCCGCCACAAACGGCCGTCGATCGCTAGCGCCTTCGCCGCCGCGTCGCGGCTTTTCGGCATCAGGACCCGCGGATCGCCAAACAGGTTCGCCACCACCAGCGAAATCTCCGCCAGCAGTGCCCACGACGCGCCATGCTCCGGCGCCGCCGCCGTCAGTCGCTCCAGCCGCGACATCGCCTCCAGCATCCCTTCGGCGCTCCGCCCATCGTAGCTATGCAGCGCCCTGTGGTAGTCCAGCAGCATCTCAAGCGGCAGCTCTTCCGGCACCACCTCGATCTCCACCAGGAACCCTCGCGGCGGCATGTGAAACCGGATCCGGTCGTTGCGTCCATCCCCGGCGTAGTAGGCGGGCAACTTCTCCTTCACCAGCCGGTTCTTGGTCACACTGACAATCCGGTCCGCCTGCGTATCGTACCCCGCCCGCCGGCCCAACGCCTGCTCCCCGATCAACCGCTCAAACAGGTTCTCCGCTTCCTCCGCCAGCGCCTTCTCCACCACGTAGCGAAACAACCGCGACCAGTTCGTCGAAGCACCGCCAAACGCGTTGCTCGCGACTACTTTTTCCAGCTGTGCCTCAATTTCTACGCGGCGATCAAGAAGCACTGACGAAGGGGACATTCTTGACAGTCTACAACTGCCCCCATCCCCTTCGTCAGTGCGGAATCGCTCAGGGAAGACTACCAGTCCACCACCGAACCGTCGTCTTCATCAAACGCCGTCCGGTACGGCCGCGGCTCGCCCACTTGCGCCATCAGCTTGTTCTCATCGATCGTGATGCCAAGCCCCGGCTCCGTGAGCAGTGGCCGGTAACCGCCCACCACCGGCGGCAGCGGCTTCGCCAGCAGGTCCGTGTATTCGTTATCGCCGCGCTCCTGAATCAGGAAGTTCGGAATCGACGCGGCGAGCTGCAAACTCGCCGCCAGCGAACACGGCCCCTGCGGATTATGCGGCGCCATTGGCGAATAGTAAGCCTCCGCCATCCCTGCAATAATCTTCAGCTCCGTAATCCCGCCGGCGTAGCAAATATCCGGCTGCAGAATCGTCGCCGCCCGCTTCTCCAGAATCTCCCGGAAGCCCCACTTGGTGAAGATCCGCTCGCCGGTCGCAAACGGGATGTGCGTCTTCTTCGCCATCTCCGCCATCACGTCCACATTCAACGCCTGCGCCGACTCTTCGTAGAACCAGGGATGATACGGCTCCAGCGCCTTCATGATCGTCATCGCCGTCGGCGGCTGCACCGCACCGTGGAACTCCACGCCGATATCGACGTTCTTCCCCATCTTCTCGCGCAGACCCTTGAACCGGTCCACCACCTCTTCGACAAAACCCATGCCTTCGTTGTACTTGTACGGCGCCCGTTTGTTCCCGCGCACCATCGCCTTCATCGCGTTCACGCCCGTCTTCTCGCTGATGGTCCCGTACACGCGCACCTTGTCCCGCGTCGGTCCGCCCATCAAACGATGCACCGGCACGCCATACACCTTGCCGGTGATGTCCCACAGCGCCTGGTCGATGCCGCTCGAGATCGCCGTCTTCACCGGCCCGCCGCGATAGAACGCTCCGCGGTGAATTGCCTGCCAGTGGTGCGTCACCCGCGTCGGATCCTGGCCCACCAAATAGTGGCCCACCTCCAACGCGCCGGCCGCGCACGCCTTCGCGTCGTCCTTCAACATCTCGCCCCACCCGGTGATCCCGGCGTCGGTCGAAATCTTCACAAACACCCAGGAGTTCTTTAAAACAAAACTCTCGATCTTCGTGACTTTGATCTTGTCCTTCGGTCCGACTGCCGCCGCGTCGGTCCGCAGCGCGCCGAACGTCGACTCAATGCCGACGATCCCCGCTGTCCCCAACGCGCCGCGCAGCAGCGAGCGTCTGTCCATCTTCATGTCCATCGCAAAAGTCTCCTTAAAATTGCAGCCGCAGTTGCGCCTGATAGAACCGGTTCAGCGACGAGGTCTGGCTCGTAATCCGCCCGAAGTTCGTCGAGTTCGGCGAGAGGTCCGGCGGGTTCATCTGCGATCGGTTCTGCAGATTGATGATATCCGCTCGGAACTGCATCCGGAACCGCTCATACATTTTGAACTCCCGCAGTACGTTTCCGTTTGCATTGCTCAGCCCATCGGCGCGCAGTCCGTTGAAGAACCGCGGGAAGATCCGCACGTGCGGGCCGGTGGGGAAGTTGTTCGCGTTGCGTTCAAACGGCAAAGCCGAGTTGAACCACTGGTTCAACGTCTTGTCCGATAACGACGCTTCCGATTCAAACTTGCTCACGTCTCCGTTGTAGATCAAATTCCCCCACGCCAGCAGCGGCCCCGGCTGGAACTCATAGGTCACAGCGGTTTGCCATCCGCCAAATACGTGATTCAGGAAGCCGGACTGCAAGTACCGGCGTCCCTTCCCGAACGGAAGTTCGTAGATCGCCGTTGCCGTAATCCGGTGCGGGCGCGCCGTGTCGCTCGGCCACCAGATCGATGGCGCCGAGTTGAATTCGTTCTCGTAGATCGTCTTGTTGTCCTGGAACATCCGCGTATACGAAGCGTTCAAATTGAGCCCAGCCGACATCCGCCGTTGAAAGTTGAACTCAAACGCATGCGTCCGCGCCTGCCCATTCGGGACCGAGTTGTTATTCAACCCGTTCATGTGCGCATTCGGCCGCAACAGCGCATTTTTTGCAATCGTCGGGCTCGTAAACCGCCCCAGCGTCGACAGGTTCTGATACAGCACCGGATTCGACGTCCGCAGTTCCGCGAAGTTGCTCAGCAAAAACGGATTCGGCACCTGCCGGTTCATCTCATTGGCAATCGCGTTGTTGCGGACATTACCCGTCGCCCAGTAGCTCTCCGGCAAGGGATCCTCGCGCTGCGTCAGCAGAATCCGATCGGACCATTGCCCCCAGTACGCCGCCTCCACCATCATGTTGTTCGATAACTCGCGCTGCATCCCCATCCGCCAGCGCTGCACGCGCGGATGGCGCCGGTCATATGGCGTATACGTGAAGCCTTGGCCCACGCGCGCCATCGCGCCCAGCGAGTCGCGGAATGGCGTGTCGAACCGCGTTCCGTCGCCTCGCACCGGGAACGGATCCCGCAGCGGCGAAATGCCGGCGCCCGGATTCCCCGCGTTCCACGTCTGCCCGAAATCGTTCGTCAACACCGTGTTCGTCGCCCGCGAAAAGCCCGACTGATCCGGTCCCTGGTTCATCGCGTTCAGCGTGTCAAAAAACACGCCATACCCGCCGCGAATCACCGTCTTCGTATTCGGCTGCCACGCCAGCGACGCTCGCGGCAACCACATCAATTCACTCGCCCACAGCCGCCGGTCCACGCCGCCGACGCCTGCGTACACGGATCCGCCCTTCACCGCGAACTGGCTCGCCGGCACTTCCGGCAACGGGCTTCGCGCATAGGCCGCCTGCGCCGCGGCCGTGATTGGCAGCGTCAGGTTCGGGTCGTAGTAGGCGATCGCGCGGTTGTAGCGCTCCGTCGGTCCCTGCTCGTATTCCATGCGGAGCCCCAGCGTCACCGTCAGGTTCCGCGACAGCCGCCACGTGTCCTGCCCGTACCACGCATAGTAGGGGCTCATCATCGCAAATGTATCGTTGGTGTCCACGCCCATCCCCGTCGGGATGCCCAGCGCGAACGTCGCCCAGGTCAGTCCCAGCGTCCCAGCCGGGTTGAACCCGTCCTCGTCGCGCCGGACAAAGTTGTTGGCGAATGTGAAATTGCCCGACGTCAATCCGCCGTTCTGGATCAGCGTCCGGTAATGCTGCCGCATGTCCACTCCCGCCCGGATCGAGTGCGATCCGCGGATGTGGGTGATGTTGTACTTCAACGCCTGCTGCCGTCCCGTCGGCCCCGGGTCCACCTGCACGCCCAGCACCATGTCCCCGCTCCACGCCGTCATCCCCGGCCACACCACGCGGGGCAGCACGCAGCTCCCGCCACATTTGGTGTCCATATAGGCCGGCAACCCCACGTCGCTCGGCTTGTATTTCCGCGTCC
>CAMATG010000233.1 GCA_945860645.1 Candidatus Sulfopaludibacter sp. SbA3
ATATACTGAACAAATCCATGAACCCCTCTGAACTTCCACCCGCCGCCCAGGTCATGAACCTGCTCTGGGGCAAGGCCATCTCGACAGCCATCTCCGCCATCGCCAAGCTCGGCGTAGCCGACCACATGTCCGCCACCGAACCCGCCTCCGCCGAAGCCCTCGCCCAGGCCACCAACGCCCACGCCCCCAGCCTCTACCGCGTCCTCCGCATGCTCTCCGCCATCGGCATGTTCCACGAACACTCCGGCCAGCGCTTCACCCTCACCCCGCTCTCGCAAACCCTCCGCTCCGACGTCCCCGATTCCGTCCGCGGCGTCTGCATGTTCCTCACCGACCCCTGGCACATGCGCGGCTACGAAAACATCTACCACTGCCTGAAAACCGGCGAAAACGGCGTGCAAAAGGCCTACGGCCGCCACGGCTTCGACGTCATCGCCGAGGACCCCGCCTCCCTCGAAAACTTCCAAGCCGGCATGTCTAACTACACCGCCTTGGAAGGCGCCCTCCTCGAACCCTTCCTCGATTTCTCCGCCTTCCAACGCATCGCCGACGTCGGCGGCGGCCACGGTTCCCTACTCGCCCAAATCCTCCGCCGCAACCCCACCCTCAACGGCGTTCTCTTCGATCTCCCCGAAGTCGTCGCCCACGCCCCCACCCCCGCCGACCTCGGTCTCACCGGCCGCATGGCCATCGAATCCGGCTCCATGTTCGACCGCGTCCCCACCGGCTGCGACGCCTACATCATGAAGCACATCATCCACGACTGGGACGACGAACGCTCCCACAAAATCTTCCGCCTCATGTGCGATCAATTGGCGGCAGAAGCCCCCGAAACCGGCCGCGTCTTCCTCGCCGAAATGGTCGTCCCGCACAGCCCCGAGCCGCACCCGTCGAAGTTCCTCGACATCGAAATGCTCGTCATGACCCCCGGCGGCAAGGAACGCACCACCGCCGAATTCGCCGTGCTCTTCGAATCGGCCGGCCTCGAACTTGTGCGCGTCCAAACAACCCCCGGCCCCATCTGCCTCATTGAGGCGCGCGTAGCGTCCTGATCCGCAACTCCCGGCATTCTATCCGCGCGTTCTCCAAGTGGATCTGCAACCCCACCCGCCCCGTCGCCGGCACCCCCGCCGGCACGGGCCCCTGGGCCGCCATCCGCCCATCCACCCACGTCGTCACCGTCCCCCGTTCCACGCGAATCCGCAACAACGCCCACCGCCCGTCGTGGTCTTCCGTCAACTCCCCCCGCGTCTGCCCATAAATCGACCCCGTCGGATACACCCCATCGGGAACACTATAAATCTGCACCTCAAACCCCCGATGCAGCTTCTTGTCCGGCGCCCCCCGCAAAAACAACCCCGCGTTCACATGCCCCACGGACCTCACCACCGCCAGCAACTCAAAGTCGGAAAACTCCCCCGGCGCGTAATAAATCCCGTGCCCATTCTCCCCCGCCAAAACCCCATCGGCCACCCGCCAAGTCCCCGCATCCCGTAGCTCCCACCCCTTCAAATCCCGCCCATTGAACAAACTCGAATACACCCCCGCCCCACCAAGATCTTCAATCTGAATCCCCCGCACCGCATACCCATGACCCAAGTCCAAGAACCCCACGTGCCCCGCCGCATGCCGCCCCGGCACAACGGCGTCATTCACCAACTCTCCATCAATCCGCACCGTCACCCGCTCCCCCACAACAACAATCTCCGCCCTATGCCACTCCCCATACGACGCTCCCAAAAACCGCACCGGCTCCCGCACACCCACAATCGCCCCCGTCACATGCCGCGACGGCATTCCATGAAAATCATGCGCCAGTTGCACCGGAATCCCGGTCAGCGTCGCCCGCCCAACCGCATGCGCCCGCAGCACAACAACCGCCTCGGCCCACTGCGCCAACCGGTACTCAAACCGAACCCGCACATCCCCATACTCGCCAGCGGACCGCACCCAATTCCGGCTGTTCTCCTTCCCCGAACACTGCAACGCATCCGGAGCAATCGTGAAACTCTCTCCGCTCTGCATCCACGGCAAAACAGCAAGCGCAAGTAACCAGGTCATCCCGTCCAGAATACCGATACCGGTGCGGGGGCCCTTGCCAATTGACCCCGAGTCACCCACGGCACCCACGGGGATATGGCGGGCAAAACCCCCGACAAACCACTCCAGTCCGAAACAACAGCCTTGTCCCCAAGACGCGAGAACTCCCGCAGAAGAAACGGAGAGAGCCGCCGTAGCGCCGGACACTACCCGAGACACGCATCCGTAACGGGCCCTTCCTAAACCACCACCAACACACCCTCAAACCGCTCCTCCGGAATCGGCAAACTATCCTCCTCCAAAACCGCAATATACAATCGAATCGCCTCCCGAATCCCGCCAACAGCCTCCTCCCGCGTCCGCCCCTGGCTCACGCATCCCGGCAGGCTCAAACAGTCAGCCACCCACTGCCCATCCTCGCCCCGAAAAACCACCACTTGCCGCATTTTCCCCATCATAGCCAAACACCCGCCCGCCCCACTAAACGATACTAATAAGAACGATGGCTGTTGTTTTAAGTTGCTCCGCGGTGAGCAAGCGCTACGGCGCCAAACCGCTTTTTGAGAATTTGACCATGTCGCTGCACGACGACCAGCGCATCGGCTTAACCGGACCCAATGGCAGCGGCAAGTCCACGCTCATGCGTATCCTCGCCGCCACCGACACCCCCGACGAGGGCATCCGCACCCAGCGCCGCAACGCCATCGTCGCCTACGTCCCACAAGACTCCGTCTTCACCCCCGGCCAAACCGTCCGCACCGTCCTCCACGACGCCCTCGACGATCTCCCCCTCACCGACGAAGAAAAGCACCTCCGCATCGAAATGGAAGCCTCCCGCGCCGGCCTCCGCGATTTCGACGCCGAAGCCGCCACCCTCTCCGGCGGCCAGCGCAAACGCCTCGCCATCGTCTGCGCCCTCGTCCGCCACCCCCACGCCGTCCTCCTCGACGAACCCACAAACCACCTCGATATCGACGGCATCCTCTGGCTCGAACGCCTCCTCGTCCAGGCCGATTTCGCCTCCCTCTTCATCTCCCACGACCGCTACTTCCTCGAACGCGTCGCCACCCACACCGCCGAAATCAACCCCGCCTACCCCGACGGCATCTACCAGGCCGAAGGCAACTACTCGAAATTCCTCGAACGCCGCGAAGACTTCCTCATCGCCCAACAAAAGCTCCAGGACTCCCTCCAAACCAAAGTCAAGCGCGAAGTCGAATGGCTCCGCCGAGGCCCCAAAGCCCGCACCACGAAATCGAAGGCCCGCATCGACGAAGCCCACCGCTTAATCAGCGAGCTCGGCGAAGTCGCCAGCCGCAACAAAATCTCCACCGCGTCGATCTCGCTAAACGCCAGCGACCGCAAAACCAAACGCCTCATCCAGGTCGAAGGCCTCGCCGCCGCCCCCGGTGGCAAGACCCTCTTCGAGGGCCTCGATCTCATCCTCTCCGCCGGCACCAAGCTCGGCCTCGTCGGCGGCAACGGCAGCGGCAAGTCCACCCTCCTCCGCATCCTCGAAGGCCGCATCGAACCCTCCGCCGGAAAGGTCCAACGTGCCGACATGCTCCGCGTCGTCACCCTCGACCAAAACCGCCAGCTCCCCGACGAAAACGCCACCCTCAAACAAGCCCTCTGCCCCGACGGCGATTCGGTCATCTACAACGGCGTCACCATCCACGTCGCCGGCTGGGCCCGCCGCTTCCTCTTCACCAACGAACAACTCGTCCAGCCCGTCCGCCAACTCTCCGGCGGCGAACGCGCCCGCGTTCTCCTCGCCAACATCATGCTCAAGCCCGCCGACGTCCTCTTCCTCGACGAGCCCACCAACGATCTCGATATCCCCACCCTCGAAGTCCTCGAAGACTCTCTCCTCGATTTCCCCGGCGCCCTAGTCCTCGTCACCCACGACCGCTACCTGCTCGACCGCGTCGCCACCACCGTCGTCGCCCTCGAAGGCGATGGCCGCTGGGGCCTCTTCGCCGAATACGCCCAATGGGAACAGGATCGCTCCGAACGCAGCCGCCCCACCCCCGCCAAAAAAGAAATCACCGAAGCGCCTGCTGCGCCGCCATCCGCGAAGAAGAAACTCTCCTACATCGAGCAGCGCGAATGGGACGGCATGGAAGCCCAGATCATGACGGCCGAAGAAGAGCTCGAAACCGCCAAAACCGCCCTCGACGACCCCGCCGTCTTCACCGATCACACCAAGGTCCACGACGCCCACGTCCGCATGGAGACCGCCCAGCACCGCGTAGAAGCCCTCTATGCAAGGTGGGCCGAGTTGGAAGCCAAGGTCGGTTAGGCATAGACTCTCCTTCATGGATTCCCTCAGCCGCCGCGAGTTCGGCCTCCTCGCCGCCGCGGCCGCCAGCCCCATCCCTGAAAAAACGGTCGTCCTCACGTTTGACGACGCCGTCAAATCCCACCGCACCATCGTCGGGCCGCTTTTGAAGAAGCTCGGCTTCCACGCCACGTTCTTCATCACCCACAAGTGGATGGACGCGCCAGACCATTTCCTCTCCTGGCAGGACGTGGCCGACCTGCACCAAATGGGCTTCGAAATCGGCAACCATTCCTGGACCCACGCCGGCTTCTCCACGCCGCTCGCCGCCTCGCGCCTCGCCGGCGAACTCGCGCTGGTCGATTACGAACTCAACAAAGTCAAAGTCCCCAAACCCGTCAGCTTCGCCTGGTCCGGCAACGGCTTCTGCCCCGAAGCCGTCGAAGTCCTCCGCGAACACGGCATCCAGTTCGCCCGCCGAGGCGCCCAGCCCGAAGCCGAATACGGCCGCATCGTCGTCGGCCCCGCCTTCGACCCATCCAAACACCACCCCCTCCTAATCCCCACCACCGGCGACGCCTACCCCGACTGGACCTTCGACCACTTCGAAAAGGTAATCGCCAACGCCAAAAAGGGCCAGCTCGTCGTCCTCCAATTCCACGGCGTCCCCGACGTCGTCCACCCCTGGGTCCACACGCCCCCCGTAGCCTTCGAACGCTACATGCAGCACCTCAAAGACCAAGGCTTCCGCACCCTCGCCCTCCGCGACGTCGCCCAATTCTACGGCCCCACTCCCCCAGCCGACCCAATGCTCACCGCCCGCCATCCGCAACCGAAGGACGGCAAGCTCCCTCTCCCCATCGAAGTCGCCGCCACGCAAAAGGAACTCCCCTACTGGCGCGGCCTCATGCGCCAGCACGCCTACACCCCCGCCGAAGCAACGAAGGTCACCGGCCTCCCCGAAGCCCCCACCGAGCCCGAACGCGTCAACGGCCCCAAGCTCACCCCTTACCCCGGCGGCCGCCACATGCGCATCGGTTTCCTCGAAGGCGCCATCAGCCCCATGCGCGGCACCAAAGCCTCCGTCTTCCTCCCCTGGGCCAACGCCGGCTACATCGTCATCGATCTCCCCGAAGCCGTCATCGCGAACAACAAAATCCACTTCCTCGGCCACACCCACATCCCCACGAAGTGGGACGAAAAGAATGTGTCCATCGCCAATCGCGACTGGACCCGCAACCCCGACGGCAGCCTCTCCTCCGAATGGCCCCTCCCCGATAAAGTCACCGTCGGCGCGTCAATCCGCCTCAACGGCGAAATCGTCTACATGGACTGCTGGATCCGCAACGGCAGCGACGAAACACTAAAGAACATCCGCGCCCAGGTCTGCGTGATGTTCAAAGGCGCCCCGGCCTTCAACGCCCAAACCAACGCCAATAAAATTCTCACCGCCCCCCAAGCCATCACCAAATCCACCGACGGCCAACGGACCATCACAACCGAATGGGAAGACTGCGGCCGCGTCTGGGGCAACGACCGCTGCCCCTGCATGCATTCCGACCCCAAATTCCCCGACTGCCCTCCCGGCGAAACCGTCCGCCGCACCGGCCGCCTCTGGTTCTCCAGCGAATAAAGGTTACAACCAAACCCGCAGCGGCACTCCTCTCCGGGGACACCCGCGGCCCGAAGGGCGGGTGTCCCCAAAAACGACACTCGCCCGCAATCGCACCCCTACGGCAACACCCGAACCCCCACCCGCGACGCCGCCCCCGTCTGCCGGAACACCCGAATCATCGCCTTCTGGAAATCACTTTCCTTCGCCTCATTGATATTCATGAACTTCTGCGGATTCCGGTCCACCAGCGGGAACCACGTGCTCTGCACCTGAATCATAATCCGGTGCCCCCGCCGGAACGTATGGAAAACATCATTCATCCCATAATCAACCTTCGAAATCTGCCCCGGTACAAACGCCTCCGGTTTCGAGAAACTATTCCGGAACTTCCCGCGGAAAACCTCCCCGCGCACCAGCATCTGATACCCCGCCATCGGAGGCCGCCGCGTCTCCGGCTTCGCGCCGTCATACTCCGCAACCGGCAGTGAATCCGGCATCACATCAATCAACTTCACAATAAAATCCGCATCCGTCCCGGTCATCGAAACAAACAACGAATTCATCACCGGCCCCGCCAGCGTCACGTCTTCTTCCAAAACATCGGTCTGATAAACCAACACATCCGGCCGGCTCGCCGCGAACCGCTGATCGTCCACCATATGCTCCCGCGTCATGCCAATGGCGATATCGGAAGTCGCCGGCACCGGCTTCGCCGGATCGCTAAAGTACTCATCCGAACCCTCCCCAACAGGCGCCTCCCACCCCAACTTCCCATTCGCCAAAAAATACAAACTCTTAGCAACAGCCCCCTCCGGAGGCCAGGAAGAAAACTGCCGCCACTGGTTCCGCCCCGTCTCAAACACCTGCGCCTTCGGAAACTTCCCGTCGCCCTTCCCCTTCAAATAATGGGCAAAAAACGGTGTCTCAATGTTCTTCGCATAATCCTTGCTCGTCTTCGCGTCGAACTGGATATACCCCAAATGCGACCCGTCATCCCGCGCCCACTGCCCATGCCGCCACGGCCCCATCACCAGTAAATTCGTCGTCGACGCGCTCAACTTCCCCACATTCCCAAACACCTGCAGCGCCCCATACAAATTCTCCGTATCGAACCACCCGCCCACCGTCATCACCGCCGGCTTGATCCCCTTCAAATGCGGCCGCAAATTCCGCGACTGCCAGAATTCATCGTAGGTATCATGCCGCATCATGTCGTTCCAGAACGACACCGTGTTCTTGAAATACTTCTCATTCGCGTTGAACAACGGCCCCATCTGCAAAAAGAACTTATACCCATCCGGCGTCCCATGATCAAATCGCACCCGGTCCTTCGGCGGCACCGTCGGCTCCGGTCGCGGCTTCCCAAACGCCGACAAAAAGTTGAACGCATGCGGCAAATACAACGCCCCGTTCCGATGGAAATCATCGCCCGTGAACCAATCAGTAATCGGCGCCTGCGGCGATGCGCACACATGCGCCGGATGCGCGTCAATCATCCCCGCGGCCGTATAAAAACCCGGATAAGAAATCCCGTAGGTACAAACTTTCCCGTTGTTATTCGGCAGCTTCTTCACCAGCCAATCAATCGTGTCGTACGTGTCCGTGCTCTCGTCAATGTCCTGCGGCCCGCGCTTCACAGCCTTATGCGGCGTCATGTTCACGAACTCGCCTTCGCTCATGTTCCGCCCGCGCACATCCTGGTACACGAAGATGTACTTGTCCTTGGCCAACTCCTTGTTCGGCCCCAGGTCTTCCTTGTACAAATCCTCCCCATACGGCGACACCGTATAAGGCGTCCGGTTCATCAGAATCGGCCACTTCTGCGAAGCATCCTTCGGCACATACACCGAAGTGAACAGCCGCTTCCCGTCCCGCATCGGGATCCGGTACTCGTACTTCGTGTACATCTCCCGAACCTTCGCCTCGCCCTGGGCGAACACCGCCACCGACAGCAGAAAAATCAGTCTCATCGTTATCCCTCAAACTGCCGGCGAAACGCGGCGAATTGTTCTCTCAACTCGTGCAACTCCGCTTCCAATTTGTTCACCCGAATTTCCAACTCCCCCGTCCGCGCCACCGCCGGCGCCGCCACCGGCGCATGCATCTCCGCCAGCGTCTCCGCCGTCACCGGCCCGCCCATCAGGTGCATCCACCGCGGCTCCCTCTGCCCCGGCTGCCGCCCCAGGAACACCGTCAGCGGATCCTCCCGCTCGCTCAACTTCCGCAGCGAATTCTCCACCGCGTCCAAATCGTCAAACGCATACATCCGCTGCGTCCGGTCTTTCAACTCATTCAACGTCTGCGGCCCCCGCAGCAGCAACACGCAAATCAGCGCCAGCTCCCGGTTGTTGAAGTTCAGCGCGAACGACGCCCGGTGCGCAAACTTCGCCACCCGCGAATCGTACCGCGGCTCGGCCAGCCCGCGCTCCTCCAACTCCCGCAACCCATCCCGCACCGTGTCTTCGTCGTAATCGGTCACCGGCTCCCGATTCGTCTTCTGGTTACAAGCCGTCATCAGGCTGTTCACCGAAAGCGGATAGTAGTCGGGCGTGACCATGTCTTTCTCAATCAGACTGCCCAGCACGCGTTGCTCAAGAGGA
>CAMATG010000234.1 GCA_945860645.1 Candidatus Sulfopaludibacter sp. SbA3
GGTAAACCGGAACGACGGCATGATCGAATCCGGCATAATCGCCCGCGGATCCCGGAAGTGATCGTGGATCCACTTCTCGTCCCGCATCAGGCCCGCGTAGCTGATATCCGGCGAGATCCCGCCGTCTTTCCCATCCAGCTTGTGGCACGCCGTGCAGGCGAACTTTTCAATCAACTCCGCTCCACCCGTCACCGTCTGTGCCGCCACCGCCGGCCCGCCCTCGGTCTTGGCCGCATCCGCCAGCCGCAGCTTGTAACGTTCCAACCCGGTCTCGGCGAAGTTCATCCCCTTCCGGCTCTTCAGGAACACCACCAGCGCCTTCACTTCATCCGGCTTCATATTGAACTTCGGCATGAAGGAGTTCACCGCGTTCGCCCGAGGCGCCACAATGGATTCCCACAGGTAGTCGATCTTGAACTTCTTCCCGGCCTCGGACAGGTCCGGCCCCAACGTGCCGTCGGAGATCCCTTCCACCTTGTGGCACCCGTAGCAGTTATTCGCAAAGAACAACTGCCGGCCTTTGGCAATCGTCGGCGTCCCGGCAAAGTTCTCTTCCGTGTGGCACTGCGCGCAGCCCACTTCCAAAAACTCCTTGCCCTTCAGGTGCGGCAAATACTCGTTTTTCCAGGGCTCCTGCGTCACGAAACCCAACAACGGCTCCGGCCAGTAATGGTCTTCGCCGTGCGCAAAGTGCGTCTGCAACCCGCGCCCCTGGCCCTCGTGGCACACCGTGCAGCCGAAGTCGGCGAACTTGTGCCGCCGCTCCCACGTGCCGTTGTCTTTCTTCTTATCGCCCAACGAGGCCGAATAGCCGTGGGACTTCAAAGGCTGCGCGTGGCCGGCGAAGCGCGGGTCATCGGCGGCCACGTGGCAGGTGTTGCAACGGTCCACCCGCTGCTCACCGAACTGCGTCACAATCGTCTGTTCAATCCGCGGCGAGCGGTCGTTCAACGCCGCGCGCTCTTTGTCGTTCTTCGACAGTGTTTTCGCCTGGTCGAAGTACGCCGTCTGGTGCCGCTCCCAGCGGAAGAAGAACTGCTGGAAGAACACCGACCCGTGCACCAGCAGGATCAGTAAGGAGGCAATCGCAAGGGCTAGTCGCATAGTAGTGTCCCGTTTACCAGGGGGAAACGAACTCCCAGTTCGGCCCGCGGAAGAAGGTGCCGATAATCACTAAAATCACGTTGAGGATCGCGAAGCTCACGAACAAGGTATTGGCCAACAGCCGCTCTCTGGCGAACCACTTCCCCACGCCCTTCCGCCCGCGGTCGATGTAGGGAGCAATCAACAGCCCCACCACCATCAGGCCCGGAATCCCCACGCCGCCCCAGAACGCCGAGTAGCTCACCAGCTCCTGCAATCCCAGGAAGTACCACGGCGCCTTCGCCGGGTTCGGCGGGTGCGTCATGTTCACCGGCTCCTCCAGCGGCGCATCGAAGAACATCGCCAGAATCAGAATCACCGCCAGCGTGAACACGAACACAAACAACTCCGCGATGAACAGGTTCGGCCACGAATACACCGAATTCTCCGTCGAACTCCCGGCGTTCAGCACCTGCCCGCGCACCAGCCCCTGCAGCCCGAACTTCTTCGGCTTCGGAACTTCTTGTGCAACAGCCACAGCCGCCTCCGGCTCCGGCCGCGACAGCCCGCCGTCCTTCCGGATCCGCCAGAAATGCACCATCACCAGCAACATCATCACCGCCGGCAACACCGCGATATGCAGCACATAGAAGCGCAACAACGCCTCCTGGCCCACAGCCGTATCGCCCAGCAGCAGGAACTGCATCTCCTTGCCCACCACCGGCGCGTACCCCGCAATCGAAGCACCCACCGTGATCGCCCAGAATGCCAGCTGGTCCCACGGCAACAGGTAGCCGGTGAACGACGAGAACAGCGTCAGCAAAAACAACACCACGCCCAGCACCCAGTTGAACTCCCGCGGCTTCTTATAGGATCCCGTCAGGAACACCCGGCACATATGCAGAAAGACCACCGCCACCATCAGGTGCGCGCCCCATCGGTGCATGTTGCGAAGGAACGTTCCAAACGCCACCGATCCGCGTAGATCCAGCATCCGGTCGTAGGCCTGCTGCGTCGACGGCACGTAGTAGAACATCAACAAAATGCCCGTCACAATCAGGATCACGAACAGGAAGAAGCTCATCAACCCGAGCCCCATCGTGAACCACGGTTTCAGCGTATGCCGATCAACCTTTACCGGATGGATGTGCAGGAAGAAGTTCGTGAAGCTCGTCTGGCTTCGGCCCAGGTCGGAATCCGGCAACGGATGCCGGAAGATCGACGACCAGATCTCCTGCGGCAACACCCGCAGACGATCAAACGTCTTGGGCTTTTTCACAACGGCAGTGGGTTCGCTCATAAGGGTCTACTTAGACGTTGAAGTACGTGCCAGGCTTGATTTCCTGGTCTTTGTCCACTTCCAATTCCCCGTTCGGCGCCAGCGAAACTTTGTACCAGGCCAGCGGCTTCGGCGCCGGTCCGCCCGTCACGTTCCCGTCCTGGTCGTACCGCGACCCGTGGCACGGACACGAATACCCCGTGTCCGACGGGCTCACAATGCAACCCAGATGCGTGCAAGTCGTCGACACCGCCGCGAACTGATCGCCATCCCGCACCAAACAGATCCGCCGGTCTTCCAGCGCCAGCTTCGTCCCCGAAGGAAAATCGTCCGGCTTGCCCACGTGGAACCGCGAAGGCTGCCCATAGGTGGCGCGCGGCTTAATGAACACGAAGTTCGAAAACGCGCTCAGCACCGCCGAACCAATCAGCCCAAAGGCGCTCAAAAACGTCAATACCCGTCGGCGCCCGCCGGCCTCTTCCTGTTCCGCCGGCTTCTGCGTGCCATGGTTACCCATTCCGTCTCTCCTCTGCAGGTTTCGCGGAGTCCACTATCTCCTCAACATCCGACCAGAAGACCTGATACTTGGCCTCCTCCAGATCCCGGAAATAGTCCCGCTTCACGGAGAAAACATAAATGCACGCCGCCCCTATGCCCATCAGCAGACTCGCGACGATTGCAACCCAGGTTTGCTCCATGTCCCAGGTCCTGTTGCAGACGGCGTGCCAAACCCGCCGTACTAGTTTTCAACTAGTTACCGTCGCGGTCGGGTCAAATGCCCCACTAGAGCTCTAAGGCGGTGGGGGATATACTCACTCCACAACGGTCAGGTGTATCCCCGCCACCGGCCGCCGATAAAAATTCCAATCCCCGTGATAAATCGGCCCAATCATCGTCGCCGTGTGCCCCTCCACCACAACCCCATCCGCCCCCCGCCCAAACACCCGCAACGGCACCACGCCCGTCTTCTCCAACCCCGCTACCCGCAACTCCATCTCCGGAATCAGCATGTCCGCCCCATCCGCATTCGGCTCAAACAACTGGTCCGTCCGAAACGTACCCTTCAATCCCGGCACACCCTCCACCCAAACATCCACTGGCCCCGCAAAACCCATCTCCCGCACCAAATGGACTTTCATCACCGCCGTCCCGCCCCGCTGCACCACCACATTCTCCGGCGTCGTAAACAGCTGAAACCCCGGCCGCCGCGAAGCAAAATGCAGCCGGTACGGATACAACGCCCCGCCCCGGTTCAACCGGTCCCTAACCTCCAACCGCAAGGACCCATCTTCCACCGGAACATAGAACAACGCACTATCCGGATTTCCCAACAACCCGCCCCACCCCGCCACCACATCGTCACTCTCCGCCAACTTCTTCCCGCCCGCATCCCGCAGCGTCAGCACCGTATCCAAATACGGTCCACCCAATTGCGCGCTCAACGACGTCACCGCCAACGGCACGCCCTTCTTCACCGCAACCGCAAACGAATCCCGCTCCCGCGTCGCGCCCAACACGCCATTCACAACAAACGGCAACGCCCCCGGCAACGTTCCCTCCCCAACCTCCACCACATCGGAAACCTCCACCCGCAACCCTTCCGCGACACCAGAAGCCCCCGCCACCCACAGCTTCCACAGCCCCAACGGCGCCCCCGCCGGCACCGCAAACGAAACCTCCACAGCCCCCTCCCCCGCCCGCACAACCCGGCCCTCAATCCGCGAAACGATATCCTCCCAAAACCGCACCGGCATCGTGTAGGGATAGGTCATCCGCGCATACTCGCCCCGCCGCAACGCCGTCAGCCAAACCCGCGTCACCCCCGCCAACCCCTCCCCCATCACCGTAAACTTCGCCACCGTCCCCCGCCGCGCCCCCAGCGGCGCCACCGCCCGAACCCGCGCCAACTGCGAAATCCTTAGGAAGTACGCATTATTCTTCCCAAACGTAAACCCGCGCGGCCCCCGATACTGGTCCACCCGGACCCCATACACACCCGCCTTCGCAAAGGTATGCGCAATCAACGGATTCTCGTCGTAATGATCCCGGTCATCGTTAAACACCAACCGCTCCCCCGCCCGGTCCAACAGCATCATCCGCGCCTCCACCGCGGACCCCGCCTCCATTGCCTGCAAATCAAACACCCACCGCTCCCCCGCCTTCACCGAAAACCAATAGGTGTCGATATCCGCCGCCCCATCCAGCCGCCCATAAATCTCCACCGGCAGCGCCGGCACCGCCCGCTGCTCCCCCTCCACAAACGCCGCAAACTGGCCCACATTAAACAGCAAATGCCCCGTCGGCCCCTGGGCCGTCATCACGCGCAACATATGCCCGCCCAGCGCCGCCCCCGCGCCAATCGAAACCAGCCCGCGAACCCGCCCCGCCTCCCGCAACGTCGTCTGCTCCCAGACGATGTCCTTACAATCAAACTCCACGCCCGTCGCGGCCTCGAGCTTCGTCCCCAAAATCTCCAGCTCCACAACGCTGCCCACACGCCCGCCCAACGGATGCAGCCGCACCAGCGACGGCGGCTCAAAATCCGCCGCAAACCCGCAAGCCGCCACCACCAGCAACCAGAGCCTCACCCAAACAACTCCTTCACCACAGCCCCGTCTTTATTGATCCGCACCGGCCTCCCGTTCGTCCGATACTCCTTGTGCGTATCAATCCCCAACGCGTGGTAAACCGTCGCGCCCAGGTCCTCAATCGTCACCGGCCGCTCCGCCGGCTCCCCCGCCTGCGCATCACTCTTGCCCACAACCAACCCACCGCGCACACCCGCCCCCGCCAACCCCACCGCAAACCCGCGAGGCCAGTGGTCCCGCCCGCCCGAAAAGTTCAACTTCGGCGTCCGTCCAAAATCACCGATCACCAACACCAGCGTCGTCGCCAATAATCCCCGCTGATCCAAATCCTCCAGCAACGCCGGAAACGCCTGGTCAAAATCCGTCGTGATCTTCTTCGCGCCCTTCTCGTGCTCCCGATGCGTGTCGTAGCCCCCATGAAAAACAGTAGCCAGCCGCGTCCCGCTCTCAATCAAACGCCGCGCCAACAAACACCCCTGACCCACGCCAGTCCGTCCATAGGCATCCCGCAGCTTGTCCGGCTCGGCATGAATATCAAACGCCTTCCGCGCCGCCGGCGACGAAATCAAATCCAACGCCTTCGCCGAAAACTCATCCATATCACTCAACAAAGGCGACGAAGTCACCCGCGCAAACTCCGCGTCCATCTGCGCCAACAGCGCCCTTCGCCGCCGGGATTCCTCATCCGTCACCCCAGCCGGCAACGTCAAATCCCGCACCGCAAAGCCCTTCGCATTCGGATCGCCCGAAACAAACGGATCGTGCGCCGGCCCCAGAAACCCCGCCTCGGCCGACAGGTCTTTATCCGGGATCACCACAAACGGCGGCAACCCATTCTTCCCGCCCCATTCTTTCGAAAGCACCGATCCATAGCTCGGCTGCAGCAAATCATTCCGCGGCTTCGTCCCGCTAAAAATGTACTGCCGCGCCCGCTCATGAATCGCTTCATCCGAATGCATCGAACGGATCACCGCAAACTTCCCAAACGCCTTCGCCGTCCGAGGCAAAAGCCCCGAAAAATGCACCCCCGGCACCGAAGTAGCGACACTCCCAAAGCTCCCCCTAACATCGTGCGGCGCCTCCGGCTTCGGGTCAAAAAAGTCCAGCTGGCTCGCCCCGCCATTCTGGAAAATCACAATACACGCCCGCTCACTCTTCCCCGTCTCCGCCCGCAGCAACGACGGCAACCCCAGCCCGCCAAACCCCAGCGAACCCATCTGCAAAAAATCCCGGCGACTGGAAAAGTTCATAGCGTGTCCATCAATAGTTCAACTGAAATTCCTTGGAAACCAGCGTAGCCCACAACAACCCCTCCAGCGCCTTCCGCCTGTTTTTCTCCCCGGCCAGATACGCCATGCCAATCCCCAACTCCCGCTCATTCGGACGCCTTGCCAGCACCCGTTCATACAGCGCCGTCACCACGTCCCCATCCGGCATCTTCTCCCACACGCTAAGAATATTGTCCTTCTCCTCCACCTTCGCCTGAATGGTCTTCCCGTTCATCAAATGCAGCGTCTGCGCCAGCGTCGGCGCCCCGGCCCGCTCGCACAAAATGTCCCGCCGCGGAAAGCCAAACGTCACCAGAAACGGGTCCGGCCCATCTGGCATAAACACATCCATCGCCCTGGTCCCCTTCGGGTGCCACATATACGAATGGGCCACGCCCGTTACCTGCGACAACGAATCCAGCAGCACCTCCGCCGCCAGCTTCCGCGGCTGATACCGCGCGAATAGCAGCCGCTCCAACGCCACCGGCGTGTCGCCACCGGGCCTCGACGAAAGCTGATACGTGCGCGAATTCAAAATCACCCGGTGCAGCTCCTTCAACCGAAAACCACTCTTCACAAAATGCCCCGCCAGCGCGTCCAGCAACTCCGGATTCGTCGCCGGATTACTCATCCGGAAATCGTCAAACGGCTCCACAATCCCCGTCTGAAAATACTCGTGCCAAATCCGGTTCACCGTCGCCCGCGCAAAGTACGGGTTCGTTTTGGCCGTCACCCATTCCGCCAGCGTCGCCCGCCGGTCAAACCCCTCTTCCGTCACCACCGCCCCGCCCAGCAACTTAGGTGCGACAGCCTTCTTCGACACCGGATGCAGCACCTCCCCCTCATCGTCCAGATACCAGGTCCGCCGATACTCCCCCATCCCATGCTTCACCCGCATCCGCGCAAAAAACGCTGAAAGCCCATAAAAATCGTCCTGCGTGAAATTCTCCAGCGGATGGTTATGACACTCCGCGCACTCCAGCCGAACGCCCAGAAACAACCGCGTCACCGTCGGCACCGCGCGATTCGTCTCAAACTTCTTCAACATGAAATCGGTCGCCGGAGCCCAGAACGCCGTCGCCGGAACCAGGAACGAATCGCCCTCACTCGTCAAAATCTCGCGCACCATCCGGTCATACGGCTTGTCCTCGTGCAGCCAATCGCGAATCCACTCCTTGAACGTCCCCATCGCGCGGCCCTGCGAATTCAACTGGTGATTCCGGAACCAGTCTTCAAACTTCACCGTCCAGAACGACGCATACTCAGGACTCGCCAACAGCCGATCAATCAACGCCCCCCGCGCAGGCGCCGCCAAAAAAGCGCGCGTCTCCTCTGGCAACGGAGGCCGCCCCAACACATCCAAATAGACCCTTCTCAAAAACTCCGCATCCGTAGTCAACGGAGCCGCCGCCACGCCCATCACCCGCAGCCGTTTCCCCACCAGCTCATCCACAAAATTATTCGCCGCCAACGCCCCAACATCCCCACCTGCAACCACCCCAACCCTAATCGCCGCCACCTGTCCCATCCCCCGCGCCAGCACCGTCGTCATCCCCCGCGCCCCGGCCCGAACAACCCCATCCTCCACCGTCGCCACACTCTCATCCGCCGAAGAAAACCGCACCTCCCGCGTCATATCCCGCGTCGTCCCATCGCTCAGCCGCCCAATCACAGCCACCGTCTGCACGCCATTCGCGAGTACCGCCTCCCGAGGCACCATCTCCAACCGAGTCAACCGCGCCCCGCCGGAAGCCACGCGAGCACCCTGCCGAACCCAAGCGAGCAAAGTCCGATACTCCTCAGAATCCTTAGCCATCAACCGCCCGCCCCCATGCGGCGCATCAAACAGCGGTTTCCGAACCAGCAAACTCTTCTCCGGCTCGGCCAGATTCACGCGCTTCAAAACCATCGCGTGATCCGCCTCCACGTCATACCCAAACAGGGACAACTTAAACCCATTCTGCCCCGCTGGCGACCCATGACACCCCGACCCATTACACCCCTTGATCGTCAGGATCGAAACAATATCCGGCGAAAACCGAGGCTCCAACTGTCCAACAGCCTGCCCCCGAACCTCCACGCGCGCAGTCGCATCCCCACACCGAATCGTACTAACCCCAGCCGCCAACCCAACAACCCGAGCCCCCTCAACCCGAACAACCCCCGCCCCCCCCGAAACCATCGAACACCCAGAAAACACCATCAACTGCGACGCCCCCGGCCCAGCCAACACAACCCCCTGAGGCTCCAAAGAAGCCCCAAACCCCGCGACGGCCAACAACCAAACCCAGCGCAACATCCCGCC
>CAMATG010000235.1 GCA_945860645.1 Candidatus Sulfopaludibacter sp. SbA3
ACCGTCCCATCAGCCGCGCCGCCGCCGCGAAACTCGCCACTTTTTTCCGCGTCGCCCCCCATACCTTTCTGTAGCCTACCGCCACGGCAGCGTTTCCAAAAAGAACCCCGTGAACCGGTACCGCCGCGCTAACTCCGCCCGCGGAATCACCGCCAGCCCGTGCATCGGATCCATCACCGTTACCTCCGCCGGCGTCTGCCGCAAAACGGCAATAAAATGGCCCGCATTCCCAGGCAACACCACGCCCGCAATCGATGGCGCCACAATCTGCCCCGGCACAACCCGCGCCACCGCGTCTACCCCTCGCGCCCGCAGTGCCCGTGCCAGATACCAGACCTCCGTCCCACTCGCCGAACTCCGCGCCTCCACCGCCAACTCCCGCTCCGTCGCCGCCCTCCCCAGCCGCCGCAACAGAGTCGCCGCGCTCGCCGGTCCGCACGTCGACAGCGTACTCTGCAAACAAACCTCCCCCTCGCACCGGTCCCGCAACTTCGCCAGATCCAACGGCGCCAACAACGGCTTCAAGTGCGGCACCAGAATCAACAGCAGCGCCCCAACCGGAACAACAATCCGCCCCGCCGGCGCCATCCGCCGCTGCACGATTCCCGCCAGCAAGCCCGCGCCCGCCCCCGTCAACTCCACGTAAGGCACCGCCCGCAAGTTATAAAACCAAGCCGCGTTATCAAAGAAATGCAGATAGTAACTGGCAAACAGCATCGCCGGGCAACTCAGCACCAAGCCAACAACCCACCCGCGCCCCCACGCCCGGCCCAACGCGTACAACCCAGCCGCCAACCCCGCCAGCAACAAATAGAATCCACCGTCCAAGCGCTTCTCCCCTGCAACCCCGAAAGTATACCCTGCCCCCGCCGCCCCCCGCCGTGCAGTATAGTCTCTAACATCGGTTCCCATTCCATGACTCGCCGAGACCTCCTGGCCACCGCCGCCACAGCCACCACCACCATGAGCGCCGCACCCAACTACCGCATCCTCGACCCCCACGTCCACGTCTACAAAAAGGACCCCCGCTTCCCCTACTGGAAGGGCAACCCCTCCCACCCCCAGGACGACAAGTCCCCCGAAATGCTGATCGAACTGATGAAGGCTAACGGCGTCGCCAAAACCGTCATTATCCAGGTCCGCCACTACATGTTCGACAATTCGTTTCTGCTCCACACGCTGAAACAATACCCTCAGTATTTCCAGGGCGTCTGCCGCGTCAATCCCGAAAATCCTGACGCTCCCGAACACCTGGCCGAACTCACGCAGGCCGGTTGCCGCGGCGTCCGCCTGAGTCCCGCCGCCAACGCCAGCGGGGATTGGATCAACGGCCCCCTGATGAAGCCGCTCTTCAAGCGCTGCGACGAGTTGAAGGTGCCCATGACGCTGTTGGCCCCCATCTCCCGCATGCCCGACATCGGTAAGCTCATCGATCAGTTTCCCGATCTCACCATCGTCATTGACCACATGGCCGACACTCCCGTCGACCAGCCCGCCGAGCTCGAGAAACTGATCGCCCTGAAGCGCCACCCCAAACTGTTCGTAAAGGTCTCCCACACCTGGGCCCTGTCCAAGCAAGCCTTCCCCTGGACGGACTCCCAAGCCCACGTCAAACGCCTCCACCAGGCCTTCGGCCCCCAGCGCCTCATGTGGGCCACCGATTGGCCCGTCTGCCTCCCCCATGCGACGTATGCCCAAACGCTCGCTGTCGTTCGCGATGAAATGAAATTCCTGAACGAGGAGGACAAAATGTGGATGCTGTCCAAAACCATCGAGCGCGTCTGGCCCCTGTAAACCAGCCCAGATCGCCCCATGCCCGAATACCCAGACATCTCGGTATACATTGAAGCCATTGAGCGCCACGCGCTCGGCCACGTCCTGCAACAGGTCAAACACAACACCCCCTTCCTCCTCCGGACCGTCCAGCCGCCGATCGGGTCTTTCGAACGCCAGACGCTGATCGGTGTCCGGCGCGTCGGGAAGCGAATCGCCCTCGGTTTTTCGAACGGCCAGTGGATGGTGGTGCATCTGATGATCGCCGGGCGTCTCCACTGGAACAACAAGCGCCAGGCGCTGGCCAGTTGGGTGTTCGACAACGGCTCGATGACACTAACCGAAGCCGGATCCAAGCGCCAGGCGTCCCTGCATCTCTTTGAAACGGAATCAGATATCGCCTCCGTGGACCCGGGATGGCTGGAGGTTTTCACTGCGACCGAAGCCGAGTTCGCCGCCCGCTTCACCGCCGAAAACCACACCTTAAAGCGGGCTCTCACCGATCCCCATATCCTTTCCGGGATCGGCAACGCCTTCAGCGACGAGATCCTCCACCACGCGCAACTGAGCCCGGTGGCGCTCTCGCAAAAGCTCACCCCTGCCGAACTGGCCCGCCTCCGCGATGCAATCTTGAATCGGCTCACCTACTTCACCGACTTGCTCCGCCAACAAGCGGGCACCGGATTCCCGGAAAAGGTCACCGCCTTCCGCCCCGAAATGGCCGTCCACGGCAAGTTCAAACAGCCCTGCCCGCGCTGCTCCACACCGGTCCAAAGAATTGTGTATGGCGCACACGAAACCAACTATTGCCCCACCTGCCAGACCGGCGGAAAGCTGCTCGCCGACCGGGCTTTGTCCCGTCTGCTGGGCAAGGATTGGCCCAAGACCCTGAAAGAAGCGTGAAAAAAGCATGCAAAATTGCATCAAATGTGGGGCAAAAGGGTCACAAAATGCGTCATTTTGCAGCGTTTGCGGCGCTGTTTTTGGCCCGCTGACCGCCATTCCTGATAATCCGAAATCATTTGTCGCCATCGCGCTGGCCGCCATGGGCTTCATGATCTGCGGTCCGTTTACCGGAATCCCGGCCTTCCTGATGGCCCGATCCCTCCTCGCCGGCCCGGTTTCGCCCCGCGACGCGGTACTAGGTAGGCTGGCCTGGTGGCTCAGTTTGGCCGCCTGCGTCATCTGGTTTTTGATGATCGCTTTCTTCGCTCTTGTCACCGGTTCCGGGTGGAGTTTGGTCTAAGTCCCGAATTACGAGCATGTTAACGGAAAAACGTAAACGGGAGTGTGCAATTGCACCGTCCGTCCCCCTGGTCTAGAGAGAAAACCTTAAGTTCAATCTTTCCAATCACCTACGCCATGTTGTGGATTAATTGAGGAAAACCACAATTAGTAGTTGACCGGGTTCGAAGGACCGCTGTATCCTGTAGTTAGTTGGCGATATACCGCAGTTGTTGGTAGTTCGTCCCGGGTAGTCTCCCCCCCGGTTCCTCTCGTTGACTCGTTTTTTGGTAGCTCCATCCTGTAAATAGCAATAAAGGTTGGAGGCCGAAACTGTTTTTTGTGTTCCAAATCCTCCCCCCTTTAGGTGAATTCAGATGGCGACTACGGCACAGCAGATGACCATGGATCCTACGCCGACAGCGCAACAGTTGTTTCCGGACGTCCGGCCGCAGGTGCCGGAGGCCGCAATGCGCGTGAAAAAGCGCAATGGAGCTTTGGAACCGGTTGATGTTTCCAAGATCATCCGCGCGGTGCAGCTCTGCGCCGCTGGCTTAAGCCAGGTCGACCCGATGCGGATCGCGGTCAAGACCATCGGTGGCCTCTACGATGGGTCCACCACCCGGGAACTGGATCAGCTGAACATCCAGACCGCGGCGTCGTTGATCGCCGAAGAGCCGGAATACTCGCGGCTGGCGGGCCGGTTGCTTACGAATTTTGTGGCGAAGGAAGTGGCGGCGCAGAACATTTATTCGTTCTCGCAGTCGATTGAAGCCGGCTATCAGGGTGGTCTCATCGGTGAGGAGTGCTACGAGTTTGTGAAGGCGAACGCCCGCAAGCTGAACAGCGCCATCGACGACCGGAATACCGATCTATTCGAGTATTTCGGGATTCGCACGGTCTACGACCGCTACCTGTTGAAAAACCCGGAATCGCGCGATGTGATCGAGACGCCGCAGTACTTCTTCCTGCGCGTGGCGTGCGGGCTGAGCGTGAACGTCCAGGAAGCGATTGAGTTCTATAAGCTGATCTCGGCGCACGACTATATGCCGAGCTCGCCGACGCTGTTCAACTCCGGCACCAAGCATCCGCAGATGTCCAGTTGCTACCTGCTCGATTCGCCCGAGGACAACCTGGAAGGCATCTACGAGCGGTATAAAGACGTCGCGATGTTGTCGAAGTTCGCCGGCGGGATTGGGTTGGCGTACCACCGGATTCGCGCCCGCGGCTCGCTGATTCGCGGGACGAATGGGCGTTCGAACGGGATTGTGCCGTGGTTGAAGACGCTCGATAGCTCGGTCTGCGCGGTGAACCAGGGCGGCAAGCGGAAGGGTGCGGCGTGCGTCTATCTTGAGCCGTGGCATGCGGATATCGAGGAATTCCTCGAGTTGCGCGATAACACCGGTGACGAGGCGCGGCGCACGTATAACCTGAACCTGTCGAACTGGATTCCGGACATCTTCATGAAGCGGGTGGACGAGGACGGCGTCTGGTCGCTGTTCGATCCGAAGATCACGCCGCACTTCACCGATCTGTACGGCCCGGCCTTTGAGGCCGCCTACATTGAAGCGGAGGAGAAGGGCCTGTTCGTGCGCCAGATGAAGGCGCGCGACATGTACGCCCGGATGATGAAGACGCTGGCCGAGACGGGCAACGGCTGGATGACCTTCAAAGATGCCTGCAATCTGAAGAACAACCAGACGGGGCAGGACAACAACGTCATTCACCTTTCGAACCTGTGCACGGAGATCACCGAGATCACCAATCAGGGCGAGACGGCGGTGTGCAATCTGGGTTCGGTGAATCTGGCCCGGTATGTGAACGAAGGCGAGTTCGACTTCGACAAGTTGGCCTACACGGTCCAATTGGCGGTGCGATTCCTGGACAAGGTGATCGACATCAACTACTACCCGACGAAGGAAGCCGGCGTTTCGAACGCCAAATGGCGTCCCGTCGGTCTGGGGATCATGGGGCTGCAGGACGTCTTCTTCCAGATGCGTCTGGCGTTCGACAGCGAGAAGGCGAAGGCCCTTTCGCGGCAGATCCAGGAAGAGATCTACTACTCGGCGATGGTGACGACGATTGAGCTGGCCGAACAGAGCGGCCCGTTCGCGGCGTTCGAAAAGACGCGGGCGGCCAAGGGCGCCTTCCAGTTCGACCTGTGGGGCGTGACGCCGTCGAAGCCCGAGCGCTGGGAAGCCTTGCGGCCGCGGATGATGAAGTCCGGCATGCGGAATTCGTTGATGATCGCGATTGCGCCGACGGCGACGATCGCCTCCATCGTTGGCTCCTACGAGTGCATCGAACCGCAGATTTCGAACCTGTTCAAACGCGAGACGCTGTCGGGCGATTTCATTCAGATCAACCGTTATCTGGTGAATGAGCTGAAGGCGTTGGGGCTGTGGAACGAAGACCTGCGCAACCGGGTGAAGATGGGAGAGGGGTCGGTGCAGAACATCGACGAGATCCCCGCTGACATCAAGGACATCTACCGGACGGTGTGGGAAGTGCCGATGCGGGCGTTGATCGACATGGGCGCCGAGCGCGGCCCCTACATTGATCAGAGCCAATCGTTGAACCTATTTATTGAGAGCCCGACGATCGGCAAAGTGTCATCTATGTACATGTACGCCTGGAAGAAGGGGTTGAAGACGACCTACTATCTTCGTTCCCGTCCGGCGTCGAAGATTTCCAAGGCGACCGTGCCGGTGCCGGCGTCGGTGTCCGCCCCGGTTCCGGTGGCGCAGGCGATTGCCTGTTCGCTGGAGAACCCTGAGAGCTGCGAGGCCTGCCAGTAGGCAGAAAGAAAGAAAATGATTCTCGATCCTGGTTTTAATCTGACCCTTCGGCCGATGAAGTACCCGGGCTTTTACGAAATGTACAAGACCGGCATTAAGAACACGTGGACGGTGGAAGAGGTTGATTTTTCGACCGACGTGACCGACCTTCGCCAGAAGATGAATCCGGCGGAGCAGCACCTGATTAAGCGCCTCGTCGCTTTCTTTGCCACTGGCGATTCGATCGTCGGCAACAATCTGGTGCTGAACCTGTACAAGCACATCAACTCGCCCGAGGCGCGGATGTACCTGTCGCGGCAGCTGTACGAAGAAGCCGTGCACGTGCAGTTTTACCTGACGCTGCTCGACACCTACATCCCCGATTCCAACGAGCGCGCGGCGGCGTTTTCGGCCGTTGAGAACATCGAATCGATCAAGCACAAGGCTGATTTCTGCTTCAAGTGGATCGACTCCATCAACCAGATGGACTCGATTGAGACCGAAGCGGACATGAAGAACTTCCTGCTGAACCTTGTGTGCTTTGCGTGCTGCATTGAGGGCCTGTTCTTCTTTGCCGCGTTTGCCTACGTCTACTTCCTGCGCAGCCGCGGGTTGCTGCAGGGCCTGGCCACGGGCACCAACTGGGTGTTCCGGGACGAGAGCGCGCACATCGATTTCGCGCTGGAAGTGATTGCGACGGTGCGCCGGGAGCGGCCGCACCTGTTCGATGCGGAGCTGGAAGGGCGCGTGAAGGAGATGATCCGCGACGCTGTCGACTGTGAAGCCAAGTTCGCCGACGATACGCTTTCGGGTGGGGTCAGCGGGTTGTCGA
This sequence comes from Candidatus Sulfopaludibacter sp. SbA3, assembly GCA_945860645.1. Taxonomy (GTDB): domain Bacteria; phylum Acidobacteriota; class Terriglobia; order Bryobacterales; family Bryobacteraceae. The sequence goes on from CAMATG010000235.1 coordinate 6,607, forward strand.
GCGCTTCGATGCGGCAGTACTTGGAGTACATCGCCGATCGCCGGTTGGCGGCGTTGGGTATCGCTCCGATCTACAACTCGAAGAACCCGTTTGACTTCATGGAACTGCAGGATGTGCAGGAGTTGACGAACTTCTTCGAACGCCGGGTGAGCTCCTATCAGGTGGCGATCACGGGCGAAGTGAATTTCGCGGAAGAGTTCTAAAGTTCGCTTGGTGCGAGGGCGGCCCCGGCTGGGAAACTGGCCGGGGCCGTTTTTATTGGCGCGGCGCCGGTGGGTTGCCGGCGCCGCGGTTGCTTCTGTTTTACGGGGAAAAGGGGTAGGGGACAGGCGGTAAACGTCGTGGCTGTCCCCGGGTTTTTTAGAGTTTGGCGTAGAGGGCGAGGAGGCGGGTCCAGGCTTTTTCGGCGAGGGGCTCGGTGTAGACGCGGGAGTCGGGCGGGCACCAGCCGTGGTCGGCGGCGTAGACTTCGATTTCGGCACTGAGGTTGGCCTTGGCGAAGGTCTCCTTCAGGACGTCCTTGTCGGTTGGGGCGCGTTCGTCGTCGTTTTTGGCGATGGCGATGAGGAAGTTCGCCTTGGTCTTCGATGCCTGGATGTGGGGGCTATTCGGCTCCACGCCACGGACGAGACCGCCGCCGTGGAAGGAGGCGACGGCGCCGATACGGTCTGATGCGGCGGCGGTGCGGAAGGCCATGGGGCCACCCATGCAGTAGCCCTGGGTGCCGATTTTCTTATTCTTGGCCACCGATTTCTGCGCGTCGAGCCAGGCGACGAAGGCTTTGGCGTCGGTCATATGGGTGGTTTCGTTGAGGCTTCGGGCGAGCGGCATCACTTCCTGGATCGGCGTGGCGGAACCCTTGTCGGCCGTGGGCGACTTCTTCGTGCGGTAGAACGGGTTCACGACGACGACCGAGTAGCCGGACTCGGCGAGGCGCTTGCCCATTTGGCGGAAGGCCGGGCGGAGGCCGAAGATGTCCGGCCAGATGAGCACGCCGGGGGCGGTGCCGGTGGCGGGGTGGACAAAGTAGGCGTCGGCGGTGCCGTCGGGGGTGGTGATGGTGACGTCGGATTCGGAGACGGGGGCGGCGTTGGCCACCTGGGGCAACACCATCGACATGCCGGCGCTGAGCAGGACACCGAACTGCTTGCGGGTTACGCGGTTCAGCGACTCGGCTTGCTGACAGTCCTCTTCAAAATGATTCTGATCGCACATATTGGCTCCTCAATTTCCTGGTTTGGCTGGCCCACACCCTATGTAATGGGTCATTATAGCGGCTTCCGGGCGGGTGAGTACTCGCCGGCCGGTACTACGGAAAAAAATGAGGTGATCTGGCAGTGCGCCGGGATAAACCGGCATGTAGTAGGGAATGAAAGAGTCCTACAGGAAAGGAGTAGCGCCCCATCTTTTCTATCGGTCTTGGGCCTCGAGTTTTGCGGGTGCCGTCGCGAGGCGGCAGTCGAAGCGTAAACAGAGGGATCAGCGGGCTGGGTATTGAGCTTCGAAAAACCAATCCGGTATGCCGACCTTGTTGCCTGAAAGGGAAGGCGAAACGAACACGGACGCAAAGCTAGTCCGTCGCGCGATCCCGCGTAGTCGAAGACCCTATGCACGTTGTGAAACTACATGCACGAGAACCGAGAGACCTCATCGTTGACTGCTCCGATAACGGGCAGTCCGGCCGGAGAAGGCAATAGCCGTAATGCCGGCGCGCACGGCGGTGAGGAGTCGGATGATGTCGTAGTACCGATGAACCCTGCGAACTAAGCAACGGCGAAAACCGGAGCAGCGGAGTGGGGGGAGGGAAGGACGCCAACCAAGGAGAACACGGGCCCGCCCCACACGTTCCCCACACAGAGGGGGAGCAAATGTGTCCC
>CAMATG010000236.1 GCA_945860645.1 Candidatus Sulfopaludibacter sp. SbA3
GACGCGTTCAAGGATTTGATCGAAGATCCTGAAGCGAACGATGCGTGGAACGACACGATCAATTTGGCGGCCACCGCTGCCGGGAACCTGAACTTCGACCCCACGAGTGGAGATGTGGTGCGCATAGTACAGCCCACTTACGTCTACCAGCGGCCGGCCGACCCATGTGCAGCGCCGCCGGGGCAACTGCGGCCGGATACGGCCCGCTACTGCGCTCTACTACAACAGAGTCCATTCGCGGGCAAGGACATCATCTTCGTGCATGGCCTAAACCTGGAGGTGATCAAGGGGGCGATGGAGGGCACGCTGATTCCGGGCTGGGGCACTGGATTCCTGGCGCAAAGCATCTACACCACATATTTCCAAAACCTTTCCAACACCAATTGGACACCGCATATCCAGCGCTTCCTGGTGAGCCGAAACGCGAAGAACCGGTACATCACCGCTGGCTATTCGTCGGCGGCGCACCTGCCGTATGCGTCCAATACGCTGCTCTATCAGATCGCGACCGCGATGACGGCGGGTGCCGGCGTGAAGCTGCTCGACTCAGGCGACGTTCGCGGCAGCGCGGGCTTCTGTGCCCGCGGGTGTGTCGTAATCTCGCACTCGACAGGGGCGCCCGTATTTGACGTCGCCATGGCGCTGGCTACCGACGCTGCCTATCGTTCCGTCGTGGGACCGATCCAGTTCATCTACCAGAACATAACGACCCACGTCGCAATGGGCGGCGCCTTTGACGGCAGCCGGTACGCAGCCATCGCCGTCGGAATAGGTACGGGAGCGGTCAAACAGATCAATCTGGGATGCCGCGTGGTCAATCACTTTCTCGACCGTGACGGGTCAGACTGTGTCTACGACATCCTTCCGCAAACCATTCTCTTCGATCTCATCCCACAAAGGATGCGAGCGGTATGGGGACCCTGGATCGCGCGAACGCCGGTGCGCACGCTGACTCTTGCGGGCGCCCACAGTGACGGCATGTTCCCGTTCAAGAAGTGGTTTCTAACTGGTTTCGACGATGGGGTGATCAACATGGACAGCGCCTGCGCCCGTCCCATGGATGAAGTTTTCTGGCCAGGGGGGACGTGGCCCTCGTGGATCCCGTCGCAGTGGGACCGAGGGATGGCCCGCGACGGCGAACTGCTCCGGTCCCTTCGATACTGGCAGGAGCAGATGACAGGCGTTTTTTCCTATCACCCAACGCCGCAGCGCGCCGCCGCCGGATGCACACCCTACAAAACGCCGTGGGGCATGGTGTTTCAGCCCATCTGGGGTCTTCGCAATCAGCCGGTGACTTTTTATCCTAACCACTACGCGTTCATCCAAACGGCCGAGAACCACACCAAGCTCCTCTTCGCTCCGAAAGACGGCATGAAGGGCGGCGAGTATCCAAACCTTGAGGATGTACGGGCCAACGGGGACGATTCGATCTACACCCTGAACCTGGTGGATCCGGCGATGAAGAACTCGCAGGTGGAGTCGATCAAAGGGAGGAGCATCCGCTTCAAGCTTTTTGGTAAGAAGCACCGGATCTATCTTTGGAAGCGAACTTATCATCGGCTGGACGGCTGGGAGAATCAGCCGGCGGCCGAGTACATATACCGGTACGTGCGGTAGCCATTCCCAGGATCAGATTTATGACAACACGCCCAGGTTCGCGCTTCCGGCTGAGGCTGCCTGGAAAATCGAGGGGTGATTGCCATGCGGCCCAGTTCTCGCACTCATGCCAGTGCGCATGTCAGTCGAGTGCTGTGCGTCCTTTGCCTGAACGAACGACGAGTCGCGGATGAATCACAGATAGCTGGATGTTGCCGCACCCGCTTCGCCGAAGGCGAATCGCAGTGATTCGGGCACGCCCAAGGCCCTGTGTGTAATGAACGGGCAGTTCGCACTCCCGCAATTGCCGGGCAGCTCGCGGTTACTCAACCGAGCGGCGCTTCACCGCACGGCCCGCCACAACCCCAACAGGTCCTGGCGGCCTCCGAACTTCTCCGGGGGGGCGAAACCGACCTGCCGCGACAGTTCCAGGCAGCGTTCGGAAAGCCGGGCATTCCCTTCGGCGGCGCGGAGTAGCAGGGTGGCCTCCATCTCATAAACCGTGAGTGAATCCTTTTGGCTGTCTTCGATGGCGCGTTGGGCGAGGCGCGCCGCGGTGGCACGGTCACCGGCGCGAAGACTGATGTCGGCGGCCGCGACCCACTCCCGCGGCTCACCTTCACGAAGACCGCGCGCCCAGGTCAGATTCGCACTCACGTTCTGGCCGATACAAACCTGTAGCCGCCGGCGTAGCGCATCCTCCGACGGCGCCAGCTTGATTGCTTTGTTAATCTCCGCCAGCGCCTGGGCGCAACGGCCCTGATAAAAGGCGCTTCCCGCCAGTGAAGACTGAAGGCTGCTCAGAAGCGTGTGCCTATCCGGACCCTCTGCGTAGGACGCGACCTCCCGCTCGACTTCCCGGAGTACGCTTTCGCCCCGGCTGAACTCGCCAAACCGAACCAGCAGGCCGCCGACGGAGATGATTGTGCCATTGTTTCGAACCTTGCGCGCCAGCGGCAGGACGCGGGCGCCGTATTCAGCGGCCTGCCGCAGTTTGCGAGCTGAAGCGTCGCCGGCGAGCCGTTGCAAGGCCATCGTCTGGTACGTCTCGTTGCCGTTGCGCGTGGCCAAATCCAAAGCTTCGGTGAAGACGGCAACCCTTTCGGGGCCGAGGGATGGCCGGGTCGCCGTACCCCACTTAATGAGCATGAGCGGCAGCGTATCCTCAAAGCCAGGTTGCCGGTACCATTCGATTGCCGGCTTCATCACCGCCACGGCCTCATCCCATTGCCCCAGTTGCGCGAGTGCTTCGCCGAGCCGCATGCGCGTAGTCGCCACCACACCCAAACTGCTGGACCGCTCGGCCATCTCTACAGCCTGGCGCAAAGTGGGCAAGGCCTTCTCCGGCTCCCGCCGAAACAGGAACAGGTAGCCAAGCTCGCTTTGGGCGCGGGCCGCCAGCACGGGGAGCCCATCCTTTTGCGCGAAGTCGGACACCATCCGCATCAGGGTCATGGCCTCGTCATACCGGCGTTCTCTGACAAGTAGCGCTGAGAACCCAAATTGCGCCGAAAGGTAGTGATATCTATTGGCCTTGAATTGCGATAAGGCGATCACCTCGTCGAGGTCGCGGCGGTCGGCGTCGCTGTCGCGCGTTCGGATCATCAATGCTCGGGCCAAGAGCAGATCGGCCAGCCCTTCCTCATTCTTGAGGCGCCGAAATTCCTGCTCCGCGAGGGCGAACTCCTTGGCGGCGCGGTCGAAGTCCCGCCGGCGTGCGAGGAGCGAGGCGAGCCTGACCCGGGCTGTCGAATTCCCCGGATCTTCCCGCAACACCGTCTCAAACACCGGCACTGCTTCTTCGGTCTTGCCGGCAAATACCTGCATTCGCCCCAGGGCGAGCAGCGCCTGAATCCGGTCTTGCCCGGAGGTCTCCGCCGCCAGGCGGCGGTATGGCTCCGTCGCGCCCTTAAAATCGCGGATTGCGGTTGCGCGGGCCGCGTTGAGTGCCGCTCGCTCGCCGCGTCCAAGGCGCCATCTGCGATCGGCCGCGGCGGTGGCGTGCAGGACCGCGTCTCGAGCCTTGTCAATCTGGTCGGTATCGGCGTAGGCCACCGCCATCAACGCGAAGGCCTGTACGAACGCCGGGTCGGCGGTGACGGCACGTTCCAGCAATTGCACACCGCGTAACGACGCCGATTGGGTGATCGCGTCCCGTGCCTGGACGTAGAGCAACCCGGCCTCCGGGCGGGGTTGGTAGTCCTGCGCGGCCCACTGCCAGCCGGCCGCGCCCAGCAGGAGCAGGGCCACCGAGCCGAGCGGCACGGTAACGCGAGGCCGGCTGAACACGAACCGCCAACTGGGGCGGCCACGTTCAAGGGCGCGCTTGACTTCCGCCGCGCTGGCGAACCGCTCGGTGGGTCGAGCCTTCAGGCAGCGCGTGAGGACCTCGTCCCAGACAGCGGGCAGTCCCGGGACATTGGAATCCCGCACTGAATGGGCTTCGCCCGCCTTTTGGGCCGCCAGCCGGAAGGGCGACTTCGCCGCATGCGGCTTGCACCCGGCCAGCATTTCGTACAGCAGCACGCCCAAAGCGAACAGATCGCTTCGTTCGGTCCCGGCGTGTCCTTCCAGTTGCTCTGGCGCCATATAGGCGAGGGTCCCGATGACGGCGCTGGCCGAGGTGAGCGATCCCTCGCGCACCGACGCGGCGGCCAGGCCGAAGTCAATGATGACGGTGCGACCGGCTTCGAGCATGACATTGCGTGGCTTCAGATCACGGTGGATCACCCCGGCGGCATGGGCAGCCGCCAGCCCATCGCAAAGCGCGAGGGCAATGGGCCGCGCTTCTTCCACGGTGAAGCGGCCCTGCCGCTCAATACGTGCGGCGAGTGTCTCCCCTTCCAGCAACTCCATCGCGCAGTATCGTTCGCCACCATCTTCGGCAAGCGCCAGCATCCGGCAAATATTGGGGTGATCGATCTTGCTTGCCAGCTCCACTTCGCGGCGGAAGCGTGACTCCACGCGAGGATCGCCGGACGCCAGCAACCCGATGAATTTCAGGGCGACCCTGGAGTTGGTTTTCTCATCGATTCCCGCGTACACCTCTCCCATTCCTCCCGCGGCCAGAAACCCGGTGATGCGGTAGCGCCCGCTGAGCAACTGGCCAGGGGGATGGCGGCTGGCGCGAAAGTCGGCGCAAGCGTCCAGCGTCAGATTCGGGGCGTCATGCAAGTCGAGTAGTGAATTCACTTCGGCGATGATCGAAGCGTCGCCGCCGGCGAGGCGCGCGATTATCTCCGTTCGATCACCGGACTCGGACGCCGCCTCGAATATCTCTCTGACTCGCTGCCAGTGTTGTTGGCTGCCGGCGCTCACGAGCGAAGCTCCTTTTCCAGCCAAGCGCGAGCAAAGCTCCAGTCGCGGACCACCGTTTTCGGTGAGATTCCCAACACTTTGGCGGTCTCCTCGACCGTAAGTCCGCCGAAGTAGCGCAACTCCACCACTTGCCGTACCCGGGCGTCGAGAATCGCCAGCTTCTCCAGCGCGGCATCGATCGCCAGTAGAGTGGAGGGTTCGTTTTCGGCGAGCGCCATGGGGTCGAGCAGCGAGACTTTTTCTATGTTGCCGCCTCGCTTTATGGCGCCGCGGGCCCTGGCGTGGTCCACCAGTATTTCTCGCATGACGTGCGCCGAGGCGCGGAGGAACGCGGAACGGCTCTCCCAACTGACGGGTTTGGCCACCAGCCGAAGCCAGGCTTCGTTTACCAGGGCGGTGGGCTGCAGCGTATGGTCGCGGCGTTCCTTCCGCATCGCGGAGCGGGCGAGTTGTCGTAACTCGGAGTGGATGGCTTCGAGTAGTTCGGCGGGAGCCGACGGGTTGCCGCCCGCGGCTTGTTCGAGCAAGGCGGTGATATCAGCCAAATGGCGGAGCCCTTCCCTTTCCTTCGCCATATCATATCCGATTTGGAGTAAGTAGGGCTGCGTCGCCGCGAGCAATGGATTGACGGGCCTCCTGTTCGGCGATGACGGCGGAGAGGGCGCCGTCGATTTGGCCGGCGGCTTGGAGTTCGAAGACCTGGTCGACGTAGGCGCTGGCGGCTTTGGGCATGGGGATGCGGGCGGCATCGGCCAGCGGGGTGGCGGTGGCGACCTGCTGATGCGATCTACTGTTTTCGGCTTTTCGCGAGTGGGTCGTGGAGGCGGATGTCGTTTTGGATGAATGAGATACGAATTATTTTCGAGTGCTGTGACTGCCAACGTTCCGGTCCGTCTGGTGCGGGAGCATGCGGGGGAAACAAAGACCGCTTCATCCAGGGTCCACCCTTGGCGGGGAAAGATGAGCGTTACCCGTACGCTCGCCACTAATCCCCTCAACCCGGCGGCCGCTTCGCGGCGCATGGGCTGACCGGCGCGAACGATTTCCGGACCGCCAGAACGATAGTATTGGAAGGTAAAGAAAGCAGCTGATGCACATTCTACGTGGACAACTGGATCGCCGGACTTTCCTGAGAGGCGCTGGCGTCTCGATCGCCCTGCCGATGCTGGAGGCGATGCAGCCACCGGCGATTTCGAGCGCTGCGAAAACTCCACCGATGCGTATGGTGTGTATCGGTAACCCGCTGGGGATGCTCCCCGAAGCCTTTTTCCCCACCACCACGGGGGCCGGTTATGCGATGCCCGAGTTGCTCCGGCCGCTGGAAAAGCACCGTAAGGATTTCACGATTTTTTCGCACCTCGATCACGACGTGAGTGGTGGGCACCGGGCCGTGCATTCGTTTCTTAGCGGACTGCGGGATAAGGACGCCATGCAGTGGCCTTCGCGGAACATCTCCCTCGATCAACGCGCGGCGGAGTTTGCCGGCGGGCGTACTCGGTTCCCGTCGATCGTCGCCAGTGTCGGCGGCGCCGAGGGGGACCTGGCGCCTCAGATGTCCTGGACCCGCAATGGCGTGAACATACCGCCCATTACCCGCGCGAGCGAACTGTTCCGCGGGCTGTTTGTGGCCGACGACGCGGCGGGGCGCAAACGCACAGCCGAGAGTTACGACGTCAATGGCAGTATCCTCGATGCGGTCCGCGGTCAGGCCGCAAGTATCGAGAAGAGCCTCGGCAAGCTGGACCGTCAAAAACTCGATGAATATCTCACGTCCGTTCGTGAGGTGGAAAAGAAGATCGGGGCCGCAAGCAGTTGGATTGATACTCCGAAGCCCAAGGTCGACATGGCGCCGCCGGATGATGGTCCTTTCACAGAGAGCCTTGCGGTGTTCTTTCAACTGCTGACGCTGGCACTCCAAACCGATTCCACTCGCGTCGCGGTATTGGAAATCCCCGGCGCGATCGATACGCAAAATATCGGGCTCAGCGGCTCGTACCATGGCTTTTCGCACCACGGCAAAGCGGAAGTTCTGCAACGCGGGCTGCTGGTGATTGAGAAGTTTCAGACCACGCACTTTGCGACATTCCTCGACCGCTTGTCCACGCTCACCGACGGTGATGGGAGTCGCCTGCTCGACCGCACCCTGGTGCTTTTCGGCAGCGGTATGGGCAATGGCAGCTCGCATTCCAACAGAGACCTCCCGATTTTGGTCGCCGGCGGCGGCTTCCGCCACGGCACACACAAGTCCTATCCGGAGGACCGTCGCGTTCCGCTGTGCAATCTCTACACGACCATGCTGCAGCGCTTTGGCGTGGAAATGGATCGCTTCAACAAGGCGACCGGGACCATTGGAGATTTCGCATGAAGTCCGTATTCCTGGTGATCGCCGCGGTTGCCCTTTCCTTGCCGTCCCTACCCGCGGCGCCGCAAGCGCAAGGGTTTGACGAAGTGGTGCGGCCGTTTCTGACGCAGTATTGCGTGCAATGTCACGGCCCGAAAGCGGCCATGGCCCATCGCCGCTTCGACACGCTGAACGCCGACCTCAGTTCGGGCGATACCCAACAGCATTGGAGGGAGATCGTTGACCGGCTGAATCTGGGTGCGATGCCTCCGGCCGGCGCGAAACAGCCGGCCAATAGCGAGCGCCAACGGGTGGTTGACTATCTCTCCACGCGGCTCAAGTCGGCCGTAGCGGCATCCCGCAGCAAGGGTGCGAGCACTGTTCTGCGCCGCATGAACCGTTTCGAATACGACCGGACGGTGCGCGATCTGCTTTCGCTGCAGGGATTGCTTGCCGATCCCACGGACGTTTTTCCGCCGGATGCGGTGGAGGACGGATTTACGAATATCGGCTCGGCGCTAACCACGTCGGACTTCCAGCTGAACGGCTATCTATCGGCGGCCGAAGCGTTCATCCATCACGCCGTTGCAAGCGGGCCCCAACCGGAAGTCCAAAAGTACACGTTTCAGGCCCCCTTTTATCGCCCGCCCAACCGCCCGGATGGCCAGGATGTGGACGGCAAGTATCAAAACATCCGCAAGAACACCATGGATCAGGGCGGTTTTCTGTGGTTGAGCAAGTTGCCGAAGGGCGTTCCGCATGACGGCTATTACAAGCTCCGCTTCAAGGCGCAGGGCATCAATCGCAATTATCCATACAGTGAGGAAATCGTAAACGTAGTGAAGGCCGAGCCGCTTCGTGTTGCCGTGGTGGCTGGTTCCGCACGTTACGGCGAGTTGGACAAGCGAACGACGTCCGACCGGGAACTGGCCTCGTTCGCACTGCCCGATGATGCTCCGAAGTGGTTTGAAACGCGTATCTGGCTGGACGAGGGATTTCAGCCGAGATTCACTTTTCCAAGCGGCCCGAACGGGGTGAAACCATTGCGCAAGGCGCTGGTTACGCAATACCACGAGCAGTTTCCGACGTTCATTCGCGATTATGTTGTCAGCAAAGGACCGGTGAATGAGGATACGGTTTGGAAGTCGAT
>CAMATG010000237.1 GCA_945860645.1 Candidatus Sulfopaludibacter sp. SbA3
CTTGACTGGCCGGTATGACCATCCACGGTCACTCGGTGGTTGATGGTCACTGGCAGTTCTCCAAAACCGGCTATGTGATCGGCTCGAACCAACTATGCGGTCCACCGCGTCCGTATGCGATTCGGTACCGATCAGGCGCCCAGCGTAGAGGAACCCCATGAGCAACTCCCCCACGCGCCAGTCCAACCGCGCCGCCAATCGCTTGTAAAGTCTCACGCCAAAGAAGCGACACCGCCCGCCAAGATAGGCGCCCCCAAAGAAGCCCCACCCCATATCCACCCCATTTCCGATAAACTCCCTAAATGCGCCTCCTCCCCGCCCTCCTCCTCCTCGCCACAACCCTCCAAGCCCAACCCGCCTACACCGCCTGGATCAACCAGCTCGCCCAATCCCAACTCGCCGCCCGCAAATCCAAAATCCGCCAAATCAAATCCCGCGCCGAAGCCGAATCCCACCAACGCGCCGCCCACGCCAAAATCCTCGAAGTCTACGGCGGCCTCCCCACCTACCGCGGCCCCCTCAACGCCCGCACAACCGGCTCCCTTGACGCCGGCGCCTACAAAATCGAAAAGGTAATGTTCGAAAGCCTCCCCAAATACTGGGTCACCGGCAATCTCTACATCCCCACAACCCCCGGCAAACACCCGGCAATTCTCTACGCCATCGGACACTGGAACGAAGGCAAACCCGCCGCCCAGCGCATGGCCGCGAACCTCGCCATGCAAGGCTTCGTCGTCCTCGCCTTCGACCCCATGGGCCAGGGCGAACGCTTCCAAGGCTACTGGTCCCGCGCCGGCGTCTCCCTCGTCACCCCCGGCGTCCCCCAACATTGGACCGCCGGCACAGCCGCCTTCCTCATCAACCAAACCCTCTCCTCCTACTTCGTCTGGGACGGCATCCGCGCCATCGACTACTTGAACACCCGCCCCGAAGTCGACCCCGACCGCATCGGCGCCACCGGCTGCTCCGGCGGCGGCACCCAGTCCACCTACATCTCCGCCCTCGACCCGCGCGTCAAAGTCGCCGCCCCCCTCTGCTACATGCAGTCCTTCGAAGTCCTCTTCCCCGGCCCCATCGGCGACTCCGAACAAAGCCCCCCCGGCTTCCTCGCCGCCGGCCTCGACCAAACCGATTACGTCGAAATCTTCGCCCCCAAACCCTGGTTCATCGGCTCCACCAAAGAGGATTTCTTCACCCCCGCCGGCGCCAAAGTCCTCTACGAAGAAGCCCGTAATTTCTACGAAATCCTGGGCGTCCAGGACCGAATCAAGTGGGTCGTCGGCCCCGGCGGCCACGGCACCCCCATCGAAATCCGCGAAGGCGTCTACGAGTGGTTCAACCGCTGGCTCAACAACGGCAACCCCAACTGGAAAGAGCGCCCCGTGAAGATGTTCACCAACGAAGATCTCCGCGTCACCCCCACCGGCCAGCTCGCCGCCGAATCGCGCGACCTCATCGAAATCCTCAAGGAACAGCGCACCGCCCGCCCCGTCTCCGGCACCCTCGATGAGTTCATCCGCAAACTCGCCGTCGTCGAGCCCACCAATAACAAGCCCGAAACCATCTCCGAAGAAACCCGCGATGGCCTCCAAATTCGCAAGGTGAAACTCACCACCGAACCTGGCGTCAACCTCGAAGGCTGGATCCTGACACCCGAAGGGAAAGCGAACCTCCCCGCCGTCGTCCACGTCGAACGCACCGAAAAGCTCAGCCCCCGCGCCATCGAAATCGCCAAGGCCGGCGCCCAGGTCTTCGCTCTCATGCCCCGCGCCCTGCCCAACCCCGTGCAATACGTCGAACACGGCAACTGGGAAGCCGCCACCCGCGCCTGGCTCACCGGCCGCAACCTCCCCGCCATGCGCGCCATCGATATCGTCAACGCCGCCCGCGCCCTCAATGCCAACGGCCCCATCCGCGGCGTCGCCGATGGCCCCCACGCCGTGGCCCTGCTCATCGCAAGCCGCCTCGAACCCAAGCTCAATAAACTCTGGCTCGAACGCGCACCCTACTCCTTCGCGCCAGTGTTCGACAGCCCCCGCCATCTGGGCCTCCACGACGCCGTCATGCCCGGCTTCTACACCCGCTGGGACCTCGCCGACATGGCCAAGGACCGCCAAGTCACCTGGATGCAACCGACGGATTGGAACAACAATATTCTCCCCATCACCGGCCCCTTGTACCGCCACCGGGCATTTGATGAAATGAACGAGGGGATCGTCCGCTGGCTCCTGCAATAACTCTCGCGCTGCTCCTGGCCGCCACACTCGCGGCCGCCCCCATTCGCGGCCGCGTCATCGACGCCGTCACCAACGAACCCATCCACCGCGCGCTCTTGGAATCCGGTGCCCAAACCACCACCACCGCCGAAGGCCGCTTCGAACTCAACGCCCAAACCACCGACCTCAAAATCACCTGCGTCGGCTACCGCCAGTTCACCCTCAAACTCACCTCCGAAACCTCCGACCTCGAAATCCGCCTCATCCCCGAATCCCTCCGCCGCACCGAAACCGTCCAGGTCCAAGCCGGTCCCTTCCCCGCCGAGCCCAACTTAAACTTCGCCGGCACCGAACTTCGCAACCTCGCCAGCGTCCTTGCCGACGACCCTCTCCGCGCCGTCCAAGGCCTCCCCGGCGTCACCTCCAATGACGATTTCTCCGCCCAGCTCTCCCTCCGCGCCGCCCCCTTCAACCGCATCGGCGTCTACCTCGACGGCATCCTCCTCCACTCCCCTCTCCACACCGTCCAAAACGAGACCGGCGCCGGTTCATTGACCCTGTTAAGCGCCGACATGCTCGACCAGGTCGAACTCCACGCCGGCCCCATCCCCGTCCAGTTCAACGACCGCACCGGCGGCGCCATCGACATGCGCTACCGCGACGGTGACCGCCACCGCCACTTCCTCCGCGCCGCCGTCAGCGCCTCCAACGCCAGCGTCAGCACCGAGGGCCCACTCGCAAAAGGCCGCGGCAGCTGGCTCGTCAGCCTCCGCAAAAGCTACCTTCAATACCTCATCCAATCGGCGTCCACCGATCCCACTCTCGCCTTCGGCTTCTGGGACGTCCAAGGCCGCCTCAGCTACGACCTCGGCCCCTCCCACCGCGTCTCTCTATCGGTGGTCCAAGGCCAATCCGGCCTCAACCGCGAAGGCGCTGAAAACGCTCTCGGCCTCAACGCCATCTACAAAACCGACTACAAATTCTCCCTCGCCAACGCCGCCTCCCGCTGGACGCCCAACGGCCGCTGGCTCATTCAAAACAACGCCGCCTTCCTCCGCGAAGACTTCGAAAACATCAACGGCCAGTCCAACCCGCTCTCCGGCGGCAACTACCAGGAATGGGCCTGGAACTCGGACAACAGCTGGCAACAAGGCGAACACGCAACGCTCTACTTCGGCGCCAACGTCCGCCACATCGCCGATGAAGGCTTCCTCAATCGCATCACCACCCGCCTCGAAGACTACCGTCGCGATGCCATCCGCCCTAGCGCACACCTATCGCAGGAGTTCCGCCTCGCCAACGGACGAATCACCCTCCGCGCCGGCGGCCGCACCGCCCGCAACGCCAACGCCTCCCTCGGCCTCGCCGCCACAGCCAAAACCCGCCTCAGCCTCTCCTTCGGCGCCGCCAGCCAGCTCCCCGAACTCAGCCAAATCCGCAACGTCAAACTCAACCCCGAACGAGCCAACCACGCCATGTTCTCCGTCGAGCAGCGTCTGGACGAAAAGACCCGACTCCGCGCCGAACTCTGGCACCGTGCCGACCGCGACCTCCTCATCCGCCCCCTCTTCGACCCGCGCATCCTGAACGGCCGCTTCTACGCCGGCAACATCCTCGCCCCGTGGGCCAACGCCCAACGCCTCCGCGCCCGCGGCGCCCAGGTCTTTCTCCAGCGCCGTTCCGCCAACGGCCTCACCGGCTGGGTATCTTACTCCTACACCGAAGCCCCCGGAGCCGACTACGAACAAAAACACACAATCAACACGTACGCCAGTTACCGCCTCCGCCCGACAGTCAATCTAAGTGCCCGCTGGAGTTACGGCTCCGGCTTCCCCATAAGGGCCTACGTAACCGGCAACGAAACCCAGTACCGCCTGTCGGAGACCCGCAACACCCTCCGCCTGCCCACCTACCACCGCCTGGACCTAAGAGCCAACAAAACCTACAGCCGTAAAGGCTGGCAGATGACGCTCTACGCCGAAGTAGTGAACGTGTACAACCACCGCAACGTCCGCTACGATGACATCCGTTCGGTGGACGTGCGCACCGGCATCACCCGCCTCGGCTTCGACAAACTCTTCCCCATCCTCCCCGCCGCCGGCCTCTCCCTCGAAAAATAGGTGCCAAGCACCAATTTAATCTTCCGCCGCCAGCCCCCCAACCAAATCAACCACTTACAAAATTGGTGCCAAGCACCAATTTAATCTTTTCGCCAGGACAATTCCTACTCCGCCCTCCGCAAAAGCCCTACCTGCCCCGCCCCCTCCCCGCGCGCCTGGTCAATCGCCCTCGCCACCACCCGGAACTCCATGTCCGGCCCCGCCGCGAAAAACACCGTCCTATCCGCCCGCCCCCCCAACACCGTCCGCAACCGCTCCACCCACTCCCCGGCCCCCAATTTCTCCCGGTTCAACAACGCTCCCCCATCCTCCAAAACCGTCACCACCAACGCCGCCTCCGACACCGTCGTCACCACCATCCCCTCCGACGGAGCCCTCACATCCAACCCCACCGAATGCGCTGGCACAATCACCATAAAGATAATCAGCAGCACTAATAAAACGTCAATCAGCGGAGTAACATTAATCGTCGCGCCAGTTTGTATCGTCATGCCCAAACAGACACCACAAACCACGCCCCGGTTCCTAATGAGTCATCGAATAGACGATGTAATTGATCCCCATCCGATACGCCAATGACGCAAACGCCTCCGGATACTCCGGATCATCCGCCCACTCCCACGCATCTCCAAAATCCACGTTGTGACAGATCCCCACCTGCACCCGCCCCTTCTCATCCAACACCGCCCGCCACTTCGCCTCCACCCCATCCCGCTCATACGTCCGCCCCGAATAAAGGTACTGCCGCCCCGGCACCTGGAACCGCTTGTCCAAGTCATACAACACATGGAAAATCGGCTCCCCGTTATCCAAATCCACAATCACCCGATCCGGGAAAATCTTCCGCATCCCCTCCATGAACACCTCCCACTCCGCCGACCCGTGGAAGTCGTCCACCATCAAAAACCCACCCCGGTCCAAGTAGTCCCGCAACCTCTTCGCCTGCGCATCGGTCAAGCTCCAGTGCCCAACTTCCACCGCATATAACCACGGCCAGTTGAACACCTCATCACTATCCACATCAATAATCTCTTCCACCGACCGCGCATGCACCCGCGTCAACCGCCGCACGCCCTGCGTAAACACGCGCTCGGCTTTGTTCGAATCCGTCCCCCACGAACTCCGCCGCCACCCGCCCCGCGCCGACCGGTATCGCAACCGCGCAAACGCCCACTCTCCCGGCTCCTCGGCATCCGCCGGATCGTCCGCCGGATTCTGCATCTCCCGCTCGTACATATACGACGAACGCCGGTTCTGATACGCCCACGCCGCTCCGCCCGCCAGCAGCAACACCGCGATAATGCCCGACAACCGCGCCGAGATCATTCCGCAACCCTATCACGTTGGAACACCTCCACGCTCCCTTCCCAAAAAGAAGGCGGGCGGCAAAAACTCGCCGCCCGCCACTCGTGCAAGCAACCCAGCTCTAGCGACCGGTGAATTGAATCGACGCTTTGTCGGTCGACGTGGCGCCGGCCGAGTCAGTCACCGTCAGTTGGAACTCATACGTTCCAAACCCGCCCTGTAACTGCACATCCGGCTTCGCCGTCGCCGGGAAGCTGATGGAGGCAATGCCCTGCGTTACCGCCCAAAGATACGTCAACGGTTTACCGTCACCGGAGGTCGACCCGCTGCCGTCCAACGCAACCTGATTGACGGGCGACATCAGATTCTTCGGCCCCGCCACCGCCTTCGTTCCGCCACCGGCCCCCGTATCCGGGCCAGGCGCCGGGCAGGAGGCGATGAACTGTGCCGTCGCCGCCTTAATTTCGTCCACGGTCTTCGCCGAATCAAATGACGCCGGAAACGGAATCGCGTCCGTAATCAGGTTCAAGAACGAAGCATGACGCGCTTCCACCGTGGCAATCGATGCCCCGGCCGTCAGCAACGCCGGAGTCACCAGGTACTGCACCGCGCCATCGTAGGCCATCACCCCGGTGTTCTCCAGAATCGCCGCGGTCAGCAGGAAGTCGGAAACATTGGTGTACGAGAACGTGTAGTTACACGCCGCCACTGGGACGCCGCCCAATCCGCGGATCGCGGCCTGCAACGCGGTTACGTGCGCTACCTCGTGATCCCGGATCGCTTTCAAGTTGTCGAGAACTTTCCCCGTCAGCTTCGTTCCCAAAATCGCCGCGAACGGAGCGTTCGTGAAATCGGCTGCTGCGTAGCGCGGCACGCCCTGCACATAGTACGCGGCTTCCAGATGCTCCAAGCCAAGCGCAAACTGCAACACGTCCAGTTCCGTCGGTATCACCGGAACCTGGCCACGAAGCGTCGTAGGCAACATCGTCGCCGCCACGGCGCCACTCGCCGCGGTCACCACCGCTCGGGTCAGAAATCCGCGGCGCGATGGAATGGGAAGAGTAAAAGTCGTATTCATGATATGTGTCTCCTTGCTGATTCGCCTACGCCGGACATGCCGCCAGGAAAGGACTCGCGATCTGCAGTATCTCGGCCATCGTCTTCGTCGGATCGAAGGCGTCAGGCGCAGCCAGGTTCCCGCTCAGAACATTGAAATACGCCGCGTGCCGCGCCTCAACCGTGGCAATCGTCGCCGCGGCCGTCCGCAGCCGGGGACTCCGAATCATCCCCAATGCCCCGTCATAGGCCATCACCCCGGTGTTTTCCAACACGCGCGCCGTGTTCAGAAACGCATCTACCGAAGAAAAATCGAAGTTATACCGGCAGGGCAACACCGGCGTTGCGCTGAAGCCTCGCAGTAACGCCTCGATCGTTCGGACGTGGGTGTTCTCGTGGTTCCGGATCAACGAAAGGTAGGCGTACAGATTGTCTCTCGAACTTTCGCCGAGATCCAGAGCGAAGGTGGAACGCGCGATGTCCACGTTGGTGAACTGCCGTAGACCCTGGTTGTAGAACGCGGCCTCCAGGTGCTCCAGTTTCAGCGCGAAGTTCAGAATGTCGATGTCATTCGGGGCGGATGCTTGCGCTTGGAGCAGTCCCGCTCCGATTACGCCCACCCCAAACAACGCGGCCGTCCTTCCACCCACTGTGGAAATGGGGTTCGCCGACGCAGTTGCCGACTTGATTTCTGTCTCAGGCATTTGTTGAAATCTCCTTGTGTGATGAATCGAGGGACGAGCAGTCGGTACACTCCGGCGGCATTTCGTCACTGAGGGGCGCGGCAAACAAGGCTCTACTCAACGGATAAAGTCTCCGGTGGCGAAGTTGCCGTTGCCTTCACGTCCAGTCATCACTGCCGTTGCAACGGACGCACCACTCCGATTCCCTAGGAAAACAAGCCACTTAACCAATGCGCCGCCCGCCCAATCTGCCCTCCCGCAGTCAAGTTGACGCCCGGCGGTCACAGACAACAAAGGCGGCCAGCAATCGCCGGCCGCCCCGCGCTTCTATCAAATAGGATCAGCCTATTGCGCGCCCTTCACCAGATCCACGCTCGGCACCGGCTCAAACAACCCGAAGCTGAACACCGCCGTCGCCGAAGCGATCGCGACATACTGCTTCCCGTCCACCGCGTAGGTAATCGGCGAAGCAAACAGATATTCGCCCATCTGGAAGTGCCACAAATGCTTCCCGCTTTTCGCGTCCAACGCCAGCAATTGCCCGTCGTCGTCACCCACAAACACCACTCCGCCCGCCGTCGAAACAGTCCCGCTCCACGCCACGCCTGGCCCCGGCATCGGGTATTCCCACATCCGTTTCCCCGTCGCCGCGTCCAGCGCCCGCAAATAGAACGTGCCCGCGTCGCGCGGCTTCGGCCCCGCCCCGCCTCCGCTAAATCCAGCCATCGGCTCCGGCTTCTTCGCCGAACTCGTGTAAATGTCGCACTGCTCCATCGTGATCACATATAACATCCCCGTCGCCGGGTTGTAAGTCGGAGCCATCCAGTTCGCCCCGCCCCGCACCCCCGGGCAAA
Source organism: Candidatus Sulfopaludibacter sp. SbA3 (assembly GCA_945860645.1). Taxonomy (GTDB): domain Bacteria; phylum Acidobacteriota; class Terriglobia; order Bryobacterales; family Bryobacteraceae. Next base: position 8,235 of record CAMATG010000237.1, read on the forward strand.
CCCGGTTCCCCGACGGCGTCGGATCCTTCCCCGGTATCTTGATCGGCCGCCCCTTGGCGTCAATCCCGCTCGCCCAATCCACCAGATCATTCAGCTTCGTCGCATGCAGAAACTCCCCCGTCACCCGATCAATCACGTAATAAAAACCATTCCGGTT
>CAMATG010000238.1 GCA_945860645.1 Candidatus Sulfopaludibacter sp. SbA3
CGACGGTCATCTCCGTCGGCACTTCAACGGGCAGAAACGGGAAGCTGGATTCTTTGCCCTTCGACCAGTAAACAAGCTCACCCGCGCCGGCGCCCATGGCATCGGTAACCACCAGACGCTTCCCCGTTGGCTTGCCCTCGGGCGTGAGCGGCTGCACCAGCAGCAGACGTTGCGTGGCCAGACCCGGGTCCTTCACCGTAGCCCAAACACGCCCGATAACGCGACCAAGGTACATGGGACTATTTGCCCTTACTGCCTTCGTCAATCGACACGGAATCGATGATGCCGATGATCGCCGTATCGACCGGACGGTCCTTGCATCCGTCCGCCAACCGAGCGCTGGAGCCGCTTACCAGCAGCACGGTTTCCCGGAAGCCGGCGCTGACAGTATCGATGGCGATCACATAGCCAGCCTCGTCCTTCCCTTCCGGGGAGACCGGCTTGCAGATCAGCAGTTTGCGGCCTTCCAGGCGCGGGTCCTTGCGGGTGGCGACAATGGTTCCAACAACGCGGGCGAGTGTCATTTTCCGTTGCTCTTCGTTTTGCCGATTGGCAGAACCGCTTCCAGGCTCGGATGCGGCCGCGGGATAACATGCACGCCCACCAGTTCGCCAACACGGCGCGCCGCGGCGGCGCCGGCGTCGGTAGCGGCTCGCACAGCGGCCACGTCGCCGCGAACGATCGCCGTCACAAATCCAGAGCCGATACGTTCCCAGCCGACTAGCGTGACCTTCGCGGCCTTCACCATGGCGTCGGAGGCTTCCACCATCGCCACCATTCCTCGCGTTTCGACCAACCCTAAAGCATCACCCATTCGATCTCCCGTTCATAGCGTATGCCGAATCGCAATCCATTGTCACCGCCCCATGCGCGCGGAGACGGCTTCTTCGATCAGCGAAATCAACTCGTCGCGCGTCACAGTGATGCGGTCCCCGCCGGTGTCGTCAGATGTGATAGGGCACCCGGGTTCCATCGTCGTGTGGGACTTGATGCCGTAGCGGCCGCGGGCCTCAAAGAGCTTGTCGACTTCGGCGCGCGGCAACAACTTCGGCCCGCCGAGCATCTCCGCCACCAACGCGATTCGCGCCACGTGTTCCAGCGTTTCCATCCGGAAATACGCCTGCCAAATATGTTGCCCCGCGCAAACGGCACCGTGGTTGCCCAGCAGAATCGCATCGTGCTTTGGCACGAACGGCTTGATGGTTTCGCTCAACGCGGGAGTACCGGGGAGTCCATAATCAGCCAGCGGGACGCAGCCAAGCATCACGACCACCTCCGGCAGGATCGCCTGATTCAGCGCGCGCCCGGACACCGCAAAGCCGGTGGAAGTCGGTGGATGCGCGTGGACGACGGCGCCCACATCGGGCCGCATGCCATAGATGGTGAGGTGCATCATGATCTCACTGGTGCGTTCGCGGCGCCCTTCCACCTTCGTGCCCTTCGCGTCGACGATGATGAGGTCGTCGGGCGTCATCATGCCCTTGCTGATATTGGTCGGGGTGCAGAGGTAGCGGTCTTCGCTGAGCTTGATGCTCAGGTTGCCATCGTTGGCGGCGACCCATCCCTTCTGGTACATGAGACGGCCGATTTCGCAGATTTGTTGGCGCAGTTCGCGTTCGTTTTCGGCCATAGGACCCTTCATTTTATCAGAGGGAGGCGATGTGGCGGCTGCTAGACTTGTGAACGTGAGTGGAAGTAGACTGTGCCCCAACTGCCGGGCGTTGATTGACGCGGAGACAAACCAGTGTGTGTTCTGTGGCGCTCGCGTCGGCGCGTTCGGTTTTCAGCGTGCGCCGCGCGAGGGATTCACCGATAAATTGATGCCCAACGGCAATATGGCTGTGCCGTTGTTGCTATTGGTGAACTCAGCATTCTTCGTGGGCATTCACGTCTCCGGATCGAACGCGCTGCCCACCTACGGCGCCAAGTGGTTGCCCGCCATCTTGAATGGCGACTGGTGGCGGCTGATCACTGCCGGCTACCTGCACGTGCAGTTCTTCCACATCTTCATGAACATGATGAGCCTCTACAATCTGGGCCCGATCGTGGAAGAGATTTATGGAACCAAACGCCTGTTCACCCTTTACACTGTGGCCACTTTCGCGGGCTTTTTCCTGAGCGCGCTGTGGGCGCCCGGCACCCATTCACTCGGCGCCAGCGCGGGGATCTTCGGCCTGTTGGGAGCGTTGATCGCTGTTGGCATGCACAGCAATTCGCCCATCGCCCAGCACCTGCGGAATCAGTGCCTGATGAATGCCGGCATCGGCCTGGTGATGGGGTTTGTGCTGCCGATGATCGACAATGCCGCCCACCTCGGCGGCCTGGCCGGCGGCTTCGCCATCGCCTACATTGCCGGCCTTCCACGGGCCACCAACGACTTCCGGGAGAAGGTCTGGGGCATCCTGGCCGGGGTATCACTGTTGCTGACGCTGCTCGCATTTTGGTCGCTGGCGACGCGGGTGATGCTCTACAACGCCACCGTGTTTCCGGGCCAGTAAAGGTACAGTGAAAATAGTGAGCACCAGCCGCTTGTGCCCGAACTGCCGGGAACTGATTGACGTTCGAGCCGACCATTGCCCCCACTGCGCCATGACGGTCGGCCCCGCGGGATTCCGCATTCCCAAGACGCATCCCATCCTTGCCTGGCTGATGCCGAACGGCAAAGTGGCCGTCGCCGCCATCCTGCTTGTGAACGTTCTGGTCTTCGCCGCCAACACGATTTCCGGCAATCGCGGACTCGTCCAATACGGCGAAAAGTGGCTGCCAGCCATCCAGAATGGCGACTGGTACAGGCTCATCACCGCCGGCTATTTGCATCAAGGTTTGAGCTTCGATGCGCGCACGCCCAAGTGGATGTTGCTGGTCCAGTTCCTCCACATCTTCCTGAACATGATGGGGCTCTATAACGTCGGCACCATCGTCGAGGAGATCTACGGCACCCGACGCATGTTCGCCATCTACACGGCGGCCACCGTAACCGGCTTCGCACTCAGCGCCATGTGGGCGCCACGCGTGCCGTCCCTGGGCGCCAGCGCCGGCATCTTCGGGCTGTTAGGGGCATTGATCGCTTACGGAGTATTGAGCAAATCGCTCGTCGCGCGCCGCCTGCAAACCGTCTGCCTGATGAACGCCGGGATCGGGTTCATCATGGGCGGCTACATGCAGATGATCGACAACGCCGCCCACTTGGGCGGGCTCGTCGGCGGCTTCGCCATCGCGTGGCTGGCCGGGCTGCCCCACTGGGTGGACGATGAAACGGAGAAGACCTGGGGACTCGTCTCCTTGGTCTCCGTGCTCATCACGCTCTACGCCTTCTGGGAAGTCCTCTACCGCGTGCTCTTCCGCAAAGTCGGATAAGGGACATCGGGGCCTCTCACCGAGTGCCAGATGGCCTGGTTCAATAATCCCTCCGGGGCCACGTCCGGCTCATCGAGGTCCATTGCCTGCGAGGCCTTCGCAAGCTCCAACATCCGGCCACGCAACGCCTTCAGCGGCGGGTTCATTTCATCGAGCGGGATGTTGCTTCGCAGCGCCTTGTACGGCTCCGCATTGGGCGTCTTCACGAACACCGGGAACATCGGATCGGCTGCCAGATCGAACTGATTCGTCGGCGGCAAGCCGAGCAACTGTTCAATCGTCTTGTACATGTTGATCGTGGTGTAGAAGGTGCTGTCCGTCTTCCGGCCGCGCGTGTACGGACTGATCACCATCGCCACCGTGCGGTGACCGTCCACATGATCCACACCCGACTGCGCGTCGTCCTCTACGACGAAGATCGCCGTCTTCGCCCACAACTTAGATTGCGAAACGGCTTCCACCAAACGCCCCAATGCCAAATCGTTATCCGCCACCATCGCCCGCGGCGTGGGAAAGCCGGGCGTGGTGCCCGAGGTATGGTCCTGCGATAGCAACAACACGTTCAAACGCGGCACGGAGTTCGTGGCCTCCGCCGCGCGAAACTCTTCCAGAAAACGGTCCACTCGCAGTTGATCGGGAATGCGCAGATCGTATGCCGGAACATTCTTTGAATAGACGTCACGAAGACCCACAATCACCGCCCGCGGTTGAATACTCACCTTCCGCGTCCCCTGTTTCCAATCGGCGTAGATGTCGCTCCACGTGGCGCCATTTGGCTCCACGGTATTCAAGCCGCGTTCACCGAACGCACGCACGCTCACGCCGTGGCGGCGCGCGTTGTCCCAAAGGAACTCAGTGGGCGCGAACAGCATCGGGTTCTGATCGTTGCGTCCATTGCTGTACTTGAAAACCCAGTCGCTGGCGTAGCCCTGTGTGCACCAGCGGTGCCCCAGCGCGGACTGGTCAGCAGGCTGGTAGAAGTTATCCAGCAGCGCGTACTGGTCGGCCAGCGCGTGATGATTGGGCGTCACTTCACGGCCGAAAATCGCCAGGGACGCGTCGCCATTGCCCTCCGGCATGTCGCCGAAAACCTGATCGTACGTTCGGTTTTCCTTGATGATGTAGATGATGTGCTCAATCCGCTGCGGCGTAGTACTCTTGACCGGTGGCGCACTGCCCGGCGCGTGATTGTCCGCCAGAACCTGCTTCGTATGCGCAGCCAGATTGGCCAACTCCGTAAGCGGAACCAATGCCAGCACACCGGCGCGGTCCTTGTAACTGCGGCCGCTCGTTTTCGTCGGCGCCACCGAACCGAAGCCGTAACCGTTGGCGATCAGCAGCTGCTGATTGTCTTTAGTCAGCGCCACAGCCGTCGGATACCAACCGGCGGGCAGAAAACCCTTCACTTTGGCGCTCGCCAGATCGACCACGGCCACGGCATTGTTGGCCGCATTGGCGACGAACAAAGTCTTGCCATCCGGGTGAACCGCCAACGCGTCGGGCGAACTGCCGAGCGGAGCCTTCGCGTACAACGGCACCGCGATGGAGCGCTCCACTTTCAACGTACCGGTGTGCAACTGCGCCACGGTGTCGGAGTTCGCATTCGCGATGTAGAGCCGCTTCTGGTCCGGCGAAAGCGCAAGCGCGCTGGGGTGCAGGCCGACTTCCACCTCCGCAACCGACTTACCCGCGGCTATATCGAACACCGATACAGTGCCGGACGAGGGTATGCCCGTGCGCTTGTCGACCACCACCGGGTGGATCCCGTCCGTCGTATCGGCGGCCAGCGGCTTCCGCCCACCCCAGTTGGACACAAACAGTTTTCCGTTCGCGATGGCCACCGTGTAGGGATAGCTCCCGGTGGTCCAGAAATCGATCTTCCTCGTCGCAAGCGCAACGCGCGCCACGGCGTGTTTCAAGTTGCACGCCACATACAAATACTGCCCATCCGGGCTCAGCGCCAGGCCGCTCGGCGCACTGCCTGGCAACAGGATCGACTCGCCCGCGGCGAACGGCTGGCCCCCGGAACGAGTGAACACATGCACCGCGTTCGATGAGCCTCCGCCCACATAGAGCGTGTTGCCATCGGCAGCGAAGGTGACCCCGGTGAAGCTATCGGCGATCGGGAGAGTCTGCGCTAACTGGGCCGTTTGCACGTCCACCAGATGTAGCGCTCGCGACGAGAAATTAGACCCCGTCACAACGGCCGCCATCCGCCCGTCGGGCGACATGGCGATGCCCAGCGGCCGGTCGTTCACCTCGATGATGCGGCCAAACGGCCGCACCGTCTGCCCGGTCGGCAGCAGGTAGGTGCCGTCCGGCTGAAGGCCCACCACCCGCTTCCAGACTGGCTGCGAAACAACAGCCACCGCGGCAACCGCGGCCAACGCAAATAGCACCCGGCGATTTACCATAACGGCCTACTCCTCTTGTTCAAACAGTTCGCTGCGAACCACGCGCTCCCCGCGGAAAATCACGGCGGAGATTCGCTCCGTCACCGTAATGTCCCGCAACGGATTCCCATCCACCAGCAACAGGTCCGCCTCCATGCCCGGCTTCAACATTCCGATCCGTCCGGCCACGCCCAGCGCCTCCGCCGCGCGTCCCGTCGCCGTCCGCAATGCTTCCGCCGGCGATAGCCCCGCCTGCACCAACAGTGCCAATTCCCGGTGAATCCCCGGGCCGTGAATCACAAACATCTGGCCGGAGCCCGAGCCAGCCACCACCCGATCGGCTGCCGAAATCGTCACGCGTGCGCCCGGAACCGAAGGCGCCTTCGCCAACAACGGGCGCGTTCGCTCCAACAGCCCTTTGATCGCCACCTGCTGCACCAGGCTACGCTCCAGCAACTCGGGCTTGGGCTCGGTCCGGGCCTCCGCGGCCGCAAGCGCTGGAATCCAGTAACCCGCCGCCGGGGGAGCCACGCCGCCTATCAACGTATCGGCGCCGTTCGCGTTCCGCGAAAGTACCGGCAGTCCCGCAGCCTTCAGTGCCGCTACAGGCACTCGTTCCGTGTCCACAAAAAGGCTGCTCGCACCCTGTCGCTGCAGCCCCATGGCGATGGCCGCTCCCTGCTCCGGCGAATCCGTCTGGATCCGCGGCCCCGTGAAAAACACCTCGCTCGCCAGCCGTTCGCCCCGCGCCACCAGGTCCCGCAGATGCAGCACCGGCGCCACCTCATCGCCGACGGAACGTATCGCCGTCACCCCGCTGAAAAGGTACGCAACATGGCGCCAATCGATCTCCTTTGCCGATGGCGTCCCCGGCACCCCTCCCGCTGCGGAAAGCTGCACGTTCGTATCGATCAGCCCCGGCAGCAACGTCTTCCCGCTGCCCTCAATCGGCTCGGCGTTCAACTTCTTCGGGTCCGGCGCATCGCCTTCAAAAACCTCCGCAATCTTCCCGTCGCGGATCAACAGAGCCCCGCGCTCAATCACGCGGCCATCGCCAATGAACAACCGCACATCCCGAATCAGCAGCGTCCGACTCCGGCGCAACTCCCGCTGCAGCACCTTCGCCTGTTGCAAACTCTCCTTGCTATAGGCCTGATACGTCCCCAAAATCAGGAACGGCGCCAACGCCGCCAGCACCCACAACTTCGCCGACGATTTCACCTTCTCTTCCTTCTCCCACCGGAACAACTTCACCGCCAGGAACATGCCCACCAACAACGTCAACCCCAGCGCAGCCAGACTTTTCCACTGCGCGTCCAGTCCTTCTTTCCGCAGCAGTATCCCCTGCAACCCGGCAAATAAATGCGACGACGGAATGAACTGCGCCACAATTTGAAGCCACTGCGGCATGGCGCTGATCGGGAACGTCGCCCCACTCAGGAACAGCATCGGCAGGTAGCAAAGTTGAATCAGAATCTGACTCTCCTGCATGGAGTTCACCACGGAGGCGATAATCAGCCCCAACGCGCGGAACGCCAGCACCGCCACGCTCAAGAACAGAAACAGTGTAAAGGGCCGCTCCGGCCACGGCATCTGATAGCCAAAGTGGCCGATGCAAATTAGAAAAAGCGCCGAAGGAATGTAGTTGATCCAACCCGTCACCAGCCAACTCACCAGCAGCGGCGCGGCCGTCGTCGGCGCCACCTTGAACCGCCGCAACATGTTCTGCTCGCGATCGGAAACCGCCCGCATACCGGCGCCGAAGAATCCGTTCCCCAGCACGCCGAAAATCAGCACGCTGGTCACTACCTGCTTCGCCACTCCCCCGCCCTGCCCGGCAGACATCATCTGCGCAAACAGGAAAAAGAAGATCAGCGGGAAAACATAGCCAAAGAAAAGGGCCATCCGGTCCCGCGCCATCAGGCGCAACGTTATCGCAATATTCGTCAGGTAGGCCGTCATGTCAATCCCGCAAGCTCCGGCCCGTGAGTTCCAAAAACACATCCTCCAGCGTCGGCCGTTTCAGCTGAATGTCCGCCAATTCCAACCCGCGCTGGTCCACCCATTTCACGAAGTCCACAATCGCCCGGGCGGGCTTTTCCGCCGTCACGGTCAACAACGTCCGGTCGCCGCTCAAGTGCGTCTTCGCCCCTTCGGAAACCGGCGTCGATTCCCCTTCGCCCAGCGGCTCACTCAAACGAATTTCAATCCGCGACGACCCGAACGTACTCGCCACCAGATCGCGCGGCGCGCCGATGGCGATGATCCGCCCCTGATCAATAATCGCCACGCGGTCGCACAACCGCTCGGCTTCTTCGATGTAGTGCGTCGTCAGAACAATGCTCCGCTGCTTGTCGCGCAGCTCCAAAATCAGCTTGTGAATTTCCAGCCGGACCTGCGGATCCAGCCCCGTCGTCGGCTCGTCCAGAAAGATCAACTGCGGGTCGTTGATCATCGCCATCGCCAATGCCAGACGCTGTTTCTGCCCGCCGGAAAGCGTGTTGTACATCGCATCGCGCTTTTCCCAAAGCTGCAAACGCTTCAACAAATCATCGGCGTTCACGGTGCGCTGATAGAACGAACCGAACAGCCGCATCGCCTCGTGCAACCGGATCTTATC
>CAMATG010000239.1 GCA_945860645.1 Candidatus Sulfopaludibacter sp. SbA3
CTGTAGGTATGGAGCGGTTTTCCTTCGACGAACAGCGGGCGGCGGGGAAGAAGTATTCTGAGTTTCTGCGCACGGGGCAGATGAGCGCGGGCGTGTACCGGTTGGCGGCAGGCGCGGTGGACGAGCAGCAGCCACATACGGAAGAAGAGATTTACTACGTGGTGCGCGGGCAGGCGCGGTTTGTGAGCGGGGAGCGCGATATCGCGGTTTCTGCGGGGGATGTGCTGTTTGTGCCGGCGCGCGAGGCGCACCGGTTTTATGAGATTGCGGAGGAGTTGGAGTTGCTGGTGTTGTTTGCTCCGCCGGAGATGGCTTAACGGGCCGAGGAGCCGGTGCGGGTACAATATTCATTAATGTGATACCGGTTGCTGAACTCGACCGAATCGCAAAAGCTCGGTTGGAGGATGGAAGGGCCCTGTTGAGTGGCGAACGATATGACGGAGCGGCTTACGTTTGCGGATATGCGGTGGAGCTCGCTTTAAAGGCTCGGATTTGCCGAACGCTCAGGTGGGTTGACTTTCCCAAAACCAGTGGAGAGTTCCAGGCATACAAGTCTTTTCAGACCCACAATCTCGAGGTCCTACTGCGGCTGTCCGGAGAAGAGGAGCGAATTAAGACTCAACACTTTCGCTCTTGGAACAAAGTCCTCGCCTGGAGCCCGGAGTCCCGTTACGGCGTGATTGGCACCGTCCCAAAGGCAGACGCGGAGTCGATGATTCAAGCAGTTGAACAACTCCTGGAGGCGATATGACCACAACCCTGCTTGAACTACCGGAACAATTTGCGAAGCTCGAAGGCGATATTTCCGCGGAGAAGGGCGATTTTTCGCTCTTTGCGATGTTTCGCCGTGAAGATTTTCCGGAACGCTGGGATCTTCTGATTTCGGCGCCTTGGGCATTTGCAGACCGGGAGAGTGCGCTGGATTATTTTATTGCAAAAATCAAATCCGACATTGGACCCGACGGACTTGTGCTGTTGTCCCGAATCATCTTTATCGACCCGAACGATGCTTCCCTGCAAAAGCTGAACCGCGCAATTCCGGTTGAGCATGGCGCCGTTGAGGTGCGCGACCGCAACTTTTTTGGGTTGGACATCAAACACGCCGTCTTCATTACGTCTAAGAGCCTCAGCGCGCCGACGACGGCTTAGCGGGCTGAAGCGCCGATGCCGCCGCGGAGGTTGTTCAACATCGTCAGCATGGCCGGGACCAGGGTGATGATGAAGACCACGGGGAGAATGAAGACGACTGTCGCGAGCACCATTTTGATACCCGCTTCGCCGACGGCCTTTTCCCCGCGCAGGCGGCGGCGCATGCGGAGCGCGTCGGCGTAAACCTTCAGCGCTTGCGAGAGGCTGGTGCCGAAACGTTCGGACTGGATGATCATGGCCGCGAGCGATTTGATGTCTTCGATGCCAGTGCGGCGGACGAGCTGTTGGAACGCCTTGCTGCGGTCCTGGCCGGCCTTGACTTGCATGACGACGGTGTAGAATTCGGCGGAGAGTTCGGGGTAGATGAACTGCATCTCTTCGCAGACGCGGGTCAGGGCCTGGTCGAGCGCGAGGCCGGTACCTAGGACGATGCCGAGGAGGTCGACCGTATCGGGCAGGGCTTCCTGGAGCTTGCCCTTGTAGCGCTTCATGAGGCGGTAGAGGATCTGCTTGGGGAGGAGCCAGCCCAATAGGAACGCCGGGGCAAGGCCGAGGAGTTTGGAGATGAACGGCTTGTCGGCTTCCTGGATCATCCACGACCCGATCATGAGGGCGATGAGAAAAGCGAGGTTGAACATCGCGTACCAGGCGAGGCCTTCGCGGTTGCGGAAGCCGCCCTGGCGGAGGAGCTGTTCGCTTTCTTCGAGCACGCTATCGACACCGGGGATGAGCGCGACGAAATAGAGAAAACTATTGAGAAAGCCGCCGCCGAGTTTCCGTTTGGCGCCGCGGGCTTCGCTTTGCCGGCGCGTGGCCATGAGTTCGCCGAGACGATCGTCGAGCGCGTTTTCCGGCGGTTGCAGCAGTTGCAGGCCGCTCCAGACCATGGCCCCGAGGGCCGCGAACATGAGGATGAAAAAGAGGAGGGCGATCATCGGGTGGCCTTAGATTTTCGGACTCGACATTTTGCGAATGACCAGAATACCGGCGATTTCCGAGCAAATGGCGTAGATGAAGAACATGCTGCCGGTTTCGTCGTTGACCAGGATATCGATGTATTCGGGCTTCATGAACCAGAGCACGAGACCGAAGACGATGGGCATGCCGCAGAGCAGGGCGGCGGAGTAACGCTGCTGGGCGGTGGCGGCTTTAAGCTTTTCCTGGAGCGAGAGGCGCTCGCGGACAAGGGTGGAGAGGTTTTCGAGAACGGCCACCATGTTGGCGCCGGTTTGGCGCTGGAGGATGAGGCCGGTGATGAAAAATTTGAGATCGATGAGCGGCATGCGCTCGCCCAGGTTGTGGAGAGCGGCGTCGAGCGTGGAGCCGAGGCTCATCTCCTCCATCACCTTTTTGAACTCCTGCTTCATGGGGTCGGCCGATTCGGTGGCGATGGTTTCCAGGCCCGATTGGATATTATGGCCGGCGCGCATGGAGCGGTTGAAGAGATCGATGGAATCGGGGAGTTGGTGTTCGAATTTGCCGAGGCGGGCGGCGCGTTTGCGGTTGATGATGAAGATGGGCAAGAACGCCAGGAGCGCGGAGAAGATGACGCGAAGAGCCATGAGCGGAATGAAGAAGCCGAGGAGGAGGAAGAGGCCGACGAAGAGGAGCACCGTGAGGCCGGCGACATCGGCGGCACGGTACTTCATGTCGGCCTGATTGATGCGTTTTTGGAGTGATTGAATTGCTCCGCCACCGCTGATGAGTTCGCCGAGCCAAGCGAACGTGCCGCGGTCTTCATGGCGAACCAGATCGGCGCGGGAGGAGCGGCGTTCGCTACTGCCGTTGCGGGAGCGGAGTTCCCGGAGGCGTTGTTGCAACGTGCCGGCGGCGGCCTTTTCGGGAACGGCAAAAACGTAGTAGCCGGCGGCGAAGAAGGCGCCGGCGAAGACGAGGAACGCGACCAGGAAGAAAAACAACATCAGTCCTTCACCTCGTGGACTTCGTCATAAATCGCGTCGTCCAGTTTCACGCCGTAGGAGCGGATGCGGTCGGCGCAGACGGGCTTGTAATGCTGGCCGCGGAAGTGGCCGAGGACGCGGCCGCCGGCGCTGATGCCTTCGCGTTCGAAGAGGAAGATGTCTTTGATATCGAGTTCATCGCCAGTCATGCCGGCGACCTCGGAGATGCTGACGATTTTGCGGGTACCGTCGGTCAAGCGGGCGCAGTGGACGACGAGATTGACGGCGCTGGCGAGCATCTGGCGGATGACGCGATCGGGGATGGACGAACTGGCCATCATGACCATGGTTTCCAGGCGCGAGAAGGCGTCGCGGCCGGTGTTGGCGTGGGTGGTGGTCATGGAGCCATCGTGGCCGGTGTTCATGGCCTGCATCATGTCCATCGCTTCGGCGCCGCGGCACTCGCCGATGATGATGCGGTCCGGACGCATACGGAGGGCGTTGATGACGAGGTCGCGCTGGGTGATGGCGCCGGCGCCTTCGATGTTAATGGGGCGCGTTTCCAGGCGCACCAGATGCTCCTGCTGCATCTGCAGTTCGGCGGTGTCTTCGATGGTGACGACGCGTTCCTCTTCGCGAATGAAGCGGGAGAGGGTGTTGAGCATGGTCGTCTTGCCGGAGCCGGAACCGCCGCTGACGACGATGTTCAAGCGGGCTTTGACGGCGCCGGCGAGGAAGTCGATGATGCCGGGGGTGAAGGTGTCGAGACGGATGAGATCGTCGACGGTGAGCAGCCGCTTGCCGAAGCGGCGGATGGACATGACGGGTCCGTTGAGCGAAATGGGCGGGATGACGGCGCAGACGCGGGAGCCATCGCCCAGGCGGGCGTCGACGATGGGCGAGGAGTCATCGATGCGGCGGCCGATGTTGGAGACGATGCGATCGACAATGGTGCGGACGTGGGCGGTATCTTTGAAACGGACGCTGGTTTCGACGACCTTACCGAAGCGTTCGACGTAGATGGAATCGGGGCCGTTGACCATGATGTCGCTGATGGTCATATCCTTCATCAGCGCTTCGAGCGGGCCGAGGCCGAACACCTCGTCGAGCACCTCTTCGATGAGACGGTCGCGTTCGCCGGCGTTGAGCGGGATGCCTTCGTCGCGAACGATGCGCTCGATGCTGACGCCCAATTGTTCACGCACGCCATCCTTGTTCAACGACCGCAGTTGCTCCGGCGTGAGGATGGTTAACAGCTTGGCGTGGATGCGCGTTTTGATGCCGAACCAACGGTCGGCACCAGCGGCGGGGCGTGGCGTAGCGCGTGTTCCCATGGGAGGTTACGCCGTTTGGGCGAGGTCCTTTTTAACGCCGGTGGCCTTGTCGACGAAGGCGCGGAGGACGCGGTCCATGTCGGGGAAGGTCTGACGATCGGTGACGAGCGGGCGGGCGCGGTTGATGCTGGCGAGCATGGCGCCCGAGTCCGGAATGCCGTAGAAAACGGGTTGATTCAGAGTCTGCGTCACCTGTTCGAGCGAGGCGATTTGGGAGCTGGGCTTCTTCTGATACTTGTTGATGACGATCTTGATCTGGTCCTGCATAAAGCCCATGCGCATGAGGTAGCTCAAGTAGCGCTGGGTGTTGCGGATGGCCGGGAACTCCTGCGTGGTGACGATGAAGACGGTCGTCGAAACCTGCAGGGCGGCGAGGGTGAGATCGTTCGACAGATCGCAGCCGGCGTCCATCACGATGCCGTCGTATTTCTCGACGAGGAACGTGGTGAACTCGCGGAGCATGGAATCGGAGAAGAGCGAGCGGGGCTGTTCGAGCGAACCGGGCGGGCCGACGAGGAGGAAGCCGGAGGGGTCGCGCGTGACGAAACCTTCGAAGAGAGACTGGTCCATACGGTCCAGATTTTCGCCCACTTCGAGGAGCGTGTATTGGGGCGCGGCGCCGAGTTGCATGGCGACGTCATTGGCGGTCCAATTGACGTCGAGCATGACGGTTTGCTTTTTGCGCTGGGCCAGGACGGTGGCGAAATTGACGGCGAGCGCGGTGGTACCGACGCCGCCCTTGGCGCCGAGAAAGGTGTAGATGCGGCCGAGCTGGCTGCCGCCGGCGATGGCGCGGCGGGGGGTGCGTTCCAGACGGGTAAGCGCGTCGCGGAGATCGCTGCGCTTGACGGGCATGGTGAGGTAATCGTTGGCGCCGCTGCGGATGGTGAGCAGGATGCTTTCGCCGTCTTCGGAATAGTCGCAGACGATGACGTAGAGATCGGGCACGGCCTGCTTGAGTTTTTCGAGCGATTTGATGCCGTTGACGGGGTCGGAGGAGATGTCGAGGAAGAGGGCGGCGTCGGGGTGACGTTCGACGTCCTGGAGCACGCGGATGTAGAGATTCGGCGTGACGTCGGGGTATTCAGCAACGATGCGCGCGTTGGGAGTATTGGCCAGACTGTCGCGAACGAGATCGCGAACCTGTTCATCCGCGGAAGCAATCAATAACGTAAAGGACATGCGTTTCGCTCTCTTCTCCTACGGCAAGCAGGTGCCCGCTTCGGGGTCACAGCCAGCGCTTTCTATGGGCAAGGATGTCATGAAATTCGGCATCTGCACGGGGGGCAGGCCGAGGTAATTCAGAAATGTTCGGTACGAATACCCGGTGATGCGGACGGTTACGGCGTCGGGCACGCATTCGGTGCTGCAGTCGCCGCCGGAGCAGGCGAACTCTTCGAGCGTTCCGGTCTCCGCGTTGCGGGTGTAGTAGTTCAATTGAATTTCGGCGGTGCCGGCGGAGAACTCCTGCTGATCGAGGTTCACCGGGACGTGGGTGCGCATCCAGTTGCGGACGTTGTCCCCGCCACCCTGATAGCAGTGCGTTGCGGCGTATCGCGCGCCTTCGCGGGTCCACTCCACGGCCGACTGCCAGACCCACAGCAGTTGCGCGGTGAAGACCAGCATCATGGTGACGGGCAGCAGCACGCCGGCGGAGACGATGGCGTATTCGGCGGCGGCCTGGCCGCCCTGCGTGGCGCGGCGGGCGCGGCTGACTTCGCGATTAGAGAGCGCCATAGGCAACCCTCACAACCGGCCGGAGCAGGAACGTTTCAGCGGGCACGAAGGGGATGTTCGTGCGGACGGAGTAGCCACCGTTGACGGTGACGACGACGAAATCGGGACCGCGGGCGCCTTGGGCGTTGTCGCAGCCGGTGGCGGAGCATTCGCAATCGCCGAGCGCGGAGGTGTCTGTTTGGATGCGCTCCAGGCGAATGGAGATGAGATCGGCGGTGAGATTGGGGAGTTGCAGATCCCCGGCCGCGTCGCCGACGCCGCGCAGGGCCAGGTTCTTGGCGTCGGTGAGGATGGCGTCAGCATCGTCGCAGAAGTTGACGGCGGGCTGCGTGGCGGCGTAGCGGCCGACGGTGTACAGCATTTTCTGCAGGGTGAAATACGTCCAGCTGAGGCGCGCGAATTCCACCATGCCGAAGAGCAGCATGAAGAGAATGGGCAGCAGGAGCATGGCTTCCATCATCGTGTTCCCTTGCTGGCGGCGGCGAATCATTGGTGGAGTACCACCTTGCCGGGACCGCTGGTGAGCGTACAGCCGTCGAAGCGGCCGGCGCGCACGGGCATCACGGTGCCGAGATAGAGAGCGGAGAAGCGGCCATTCTGATCGGCGACGTTGAGGGTGACGTCGTTGGGGTTGGGCTCGATCAGGAACTGGCGGAAGCCGAGGACGATCATGGTGGTAGTGGAGGCCGTGTCGATGATCGGGACGGTGATGACGCGGCGGCGATTGCCGGTGTAGGCGGTGTAGTCGTCGAGGTCGGCGATGTCGGTGTCGACGGTGGCGGCGCTCAGAATGGTGTCAGTTTCGGCGACGGCGTTGCAGGCGGCCGGGACGGTGGCGTTGTCGAACCGGGCGGCGAGGCCGCAGAGGAACGTGGTGACCTGCGTATTGACGCGATTCTGATTGCAGTTGAGCGGAGCGGCGTTGACCCAGATTGTCTCTTCGGCGTTGTAGCGGATGCAGGAGAAATTGGAATCGGTATTGGCGGGGAGGCCCATGGCGCCGATGCGGTAGAGCTGCGTGTTTTCTTCGGCGAGAACAGTGGCGGCTTCGTTGTAGCGGTTCAACAGCACGTAGGGGACGCGCTGGACGGTGTTGGCAATGGCGCCGGGCGCGGGGCCGCCGTTGCAGAGATAGCCGAGGGTGTAGCGGGAGCCAACGGAGAAGCCGAAGTCTGTGGTGTCTTCCTGCGAGATGGCCTGGACGCCGATGGGCTCCACGCCGCAGGCCTGGCAGACGGGCGCGCTGACGCCGGCGACGGCCTGGGAGATGAGATTGAGCTTGCCTTCCTGGGCCAGCGACAGGAAGCGCCAGAAGACGAGCGGGGCTTCGCCACGAACGGTGACACGGACGTGGCGGGCGGTGGTGCCGCCGGCTTCGCCGCCTGTGGCGCCATCGGTGCCGAGGGCGGAGGCGACTGTATCGAAGTAGTTCAATAGCGGCGCATCGCTGTTGAGACTGCCGGTGGATTGGCCGATTTGCAGGCCGCCGAAATCGTAGAGGTTGCCGCGGCCGTTGGCGATGCTGACAGCGTAGTTCCCGGCGGTGTTAGCGTTTTCGAGCGCCACGGCGGTGCCGGAGAGTTCGGCGGCGGCGGCCTGGGCAATGGCGTTGGCCGCGTTCTTCAGATCGTTGCGCGCACTGTAGAGCCGGCCGAGATCGACGGCGAAGCCCATCAGGCCAAAGACCACGGGGACGAGCAGCACGACCATCTGGAAGGACGCGGAACCGCCCTCGCGGCGCGCGCGCCGTCCCATGCGGGCAACGTTACTTGGGTTCCTGGTGTCCACGCGGTCCAATAAACTCCGGCTTTGCCGCGTCCTTCTTCTGGCCGTCCTTTACCTTCGGCCGTTTCTTGCCGCCGGCGCCTTTGTCTTCGAGCGTGGGCGGGAGGAAGTCCTCCACCCAGTCGGGCATCTTCGGCTTCTGGTCGGCCGCCAGCGGCTTGACGAAACGCGGCGTGATGACGACGAGCAGTTCTTCGTTGCTCTTCTTGGTTGAGCGGCTGCGGAAGAGTTGGCCGAGGACGGGCACGTCGCCGAGCCACTTCACGCGATTCATAGAGGTGATGACGCGGTTGTCGATCAACCCGGCCACGGCGAAGCTTTCGCCGTCATTCAGAATGGCTTCAGTTTCGGCGAAGCGCGTGGCGACGGCGGGGATCAGAAAGCCCTGAAGCGTGACGGCGTTGGCGTAATCGAGCGCGCTGACCTGCGGGCGAAGCTTGAGG
>CAMATG010000240.1 GCA_945860645.1 Candidatus Sulfopaludibacter sp. SbA3
GGGGGGAATCGAAGCGGACGCGGCGGCGGCAGTCGGGTTGCGCGGCTTCGATTTCGTCGGGGGATTTTCCTTCGACGAGCAGGGCTTCGAGGCAGCGGCGGTTGAGGGCTTGGTCGGCGGGGTGGGAGATTTGGCGGCGTTCGAGGAGGTAATCGAGGAACGGGGTTCCCATGCCGCCGGCGAGGATTGCGGCTGTGATCTGGGGGGATTGGGCGAGGAGGAGGGGGAGGATTGTCGCGCCGGCGCTGTGGCCGAAGAGGACTGTTGGGACGGGGCGGAGTGTGGCGAGGGCGTCGGAGTAGGCGCGGAGTTCCTGGGTGAGGTCGCCGGCGGGGCTGTAGCAGGGGGGGCCTTCGGAGTCGCCGACGCCGGTTTTTTCGATGCGGAGGGTGGCGTAGCCGGAGCGGGAGAGGGCGTGGAGGAGGGGAGACTGGGGGGAGTTTTCCTGGGAGTCGCAGCCGGAGCCGGCGATCCAGAGGACGGTGGCTTTGGGTTGTTGGTTGGCGGGGCGGGTGAGCAGGGTGCGGCGGCGGTGGTTTTGGGGTTGGAGTTCGCCGTATTCGATGGTGATGCCGGGGGCTTGTTCGGGGGGCGGGGCGAGGTAGGTGAGGGGGATTGACTGGGGCTGGCCGTTGCGGAGGAGGGAGAGGGAGATTTGCGTGCCGTGGGGTTGGCGGAGGAGGGAGCGGGGATTCGCGTGGAGGATGGTATCGCCGGGGAGGAGGCCGGCGCGGGCGGCGTTGGAGAGGGGCTGGACTTGGGCGACGGTATTGCTGGCGAGAGTGAAGCCGGCGGGGGCTTGGCGGGGGAGGAGGGCGAGGGCGAAAAGCAGAAACGGCATATCGGGTAGGATATGCCGTTTCTGGGGTGGGGGAACTGTGTTTGGGGTGAAGCGCGGTTAGAAGCCTTCGAAGTCCCGATCGAGCGGGATGACCGATTTGGGGTCCGCGCCGGAGAGGGAGAAGGCGGGTTTTTTGAAGCCGTTGTCGCGGGACGGGACGGGGGAGTAGGGGTGGCTGGGGCGGGGGGCCGGGGCCTTAGGGCGTTCAGCGGGAGCGTCGGTGACGGAGAAGAGGTTGCGGAGATTGTTGACGATCTCATCGACGCCGCGGGCGTGGGAGCCGAGCTCCATGCCGGAGGCGGCGGACTCCTCAGCGGTGGCGGCGAGTTGCTGGGTGACCTGTTCCATGCGGGAGACGGCGCGAGCGATTTGTTCGATGCCGCGGGCCTGTTGTTCGCTGCCGCCGTGGACCTCTTCGACGAGGGATTTGACTTTGTTGGCGGCACCGGTGACGCCGTTGATGGACGAGGCGACTTCGTCGAGTTTCTGTTTGCCTTCGGCGGCGCGGGCGATGGACTCTTCGATGAGCTGCGTGGTGTCTTTAGCGGCCTGGGCGGAGCGCTGGGCGAGGTTGCGAACTTCGTCGGCGACGACGGCGAAGCCCATGCCGGCTTCTCCGGCGCGAGCGGCTTCGACGGCGGCGTTGAGGGCGAGGATGTTGGTTTGGAAGGCGATGTCGTCGATGACTTTGATGATCTTCGAGATGCGGCCGGAGGAGGAGCTGATTTCGTTCATGGACTCCATCATCTGGTGCAGGGCGAGGTTGGCCTGATTGATGATGCGGCCGGCTTCTTTGGTGCACTCGGTGGCGGCGCCGGCGTGTTCGGCGTTGCGGGCGGTCATGGAGTGGATCTCCTCGGCCGAGGCGGAGGTCTCTTCGAGGGACGCGGCTTGTTCGCTGGCGGCCTGGGAGACGGACTGGCTGGAGGAGGAGACCTGGCCGGCGGTGCCGGCGAGCTGCTGGGAGTTGAGGGTGAGGTCGTGGATGCTCTGCATGAGGACGCGAGTGACGGAGCGCTGGTTGTAGAGCACGCCGCCGCCGACGGCGACGCTGATGAGACAGAGGATGGAGAGGACCAGGAGGACGGAGGCGCGGGTGCGTTCAGAGTCGGCGCCGAGATCGGCGAGGACCTTCTCTTCGTGCTGGATGAGCTTGCCGGCGGTGCGGTTCATTTCGGCGAGGCGTGGCAGGAGGGAGCCGTTCAATTCGCTCAAGGCCTCATCCATTTTCTGGGCCTGCAGTTTTTCGACGATCTTCTGGTGCTGCGTGCGAAAGGCGTCGAATTCGGTGCGGAGGATGCGTTCGGCGTTGCGGGACTCGTCCTCTTCGATATCGGCGCGCTGGAATTCGGCGAGCAGGCGATCGGTGGATTCCTGGGTGGCGGCGAGATCGCGGCGGGCCTGTTCGGCGACAGGGGCCTGCTGCAGCATGGTGGCCATAGCCAGTTGGCGCTCCAGGTTTTCCAGGCGCTCCGTGGATGCGGCGATCCGGCCGGAGAGCATCTGGTGCCGCGCACTGCCGTTGACGGCGGTGGTTAAGCGCGTTCCCAGATGGTTGGCGACCCATAAGGCGCTGGCGCCAACCAGAAGCGTGAGAAGGACCGTGACCCACGCGCACACGACGAGCTTACGGCCTGCTGACCATTTCATAAGAGTCCCTCTGTTCCTGAGTTAAAGTTTGAAGGTGAACCGGAGAGTGGCGACGGCCTGAATGGGCTTGCCATTTTCCTGGAAAGGCTGAAAACGCCAGTCACGAACGGCCTTGACGACGGGGGCGGTGAGCAGGGCGTTGCCGCTGAGAACTTTGACGTCGGTGACTTCGCCGGCATCGGAGACGCGGGCTTCGACTTCGACGTCACCCTGGACGCGCATCTGCTTGGCGATGGGATTGTAATCGGGCTGAACCTTCTTTACCGCGGCCTTCATGGCGTCGGGGGTATTGACCCGCATTTCGGCGAAACAGGGCAGCAGTGCCGCCAGGCCGAAGACGGCCAACGTGCTGAGCCGCATACAAGTAATGGTCATAGGGGGCGAACTCCTCTAATCATGGATTCTTATGGGAGGCGGCCCAGACACCGGCGGATCCACGACGGGGAAGACCCAGGAGGCGCAGAGCGGCTTCAAGGGACATTTCGTCCCAAACACCCGTTCCTTGAGAAAAAAAGAAATGCGGGGAATCCGGTGGCCGGGGCTAAAGGGAAAAGCGCCTGGGGCGATAAGCATTCTGTACATGGGCTAGCGCTGTCAGCGGCCCGCGTGGAGAACAGCGGCATGGAAGAAATCGCACAGACAATGAGGCAGGACCTTCAGGGCGCCGGGAAGTATCTGGCGTTCTGGCTGGGGAAAGAAGAGTTCGCGGTGCCGGTGGGCCGGATTCGCGAGATTATTCCGTGGCAGGAGATTACGCCGGTGCCGCAGGCGGCCGGCTATGTGCTGGGGGTGATCAATCTGCGCGGGAAAGTGGTGCCGGTAATGGACCTGCGGTTGCGACTGGGAATGGGTTTCCAGGAACGGGGAGTGCGGGCGTGCATCGTTGTGATGCAGCCGGACACGAAGCGGGCGCGGTCGCCGATCGGAGTGGTGGTGGACGGGGTGTCGGAGGTGTTGCAGATTCAGCCAGGCGAGGTGGAGGAGACCGCGTCGCTGGCCAACGGCTGGATGCAGATGGGCTATGTGAATCAGATCGCCAAGAGCAAAGGCAAAGTGAAGCTGCTGTTGGAGATTGACGGCGTGCTGGCGGGCCCGATGGAGGAGCACGCGGATCTGCAGACGGCGGAACTGGCCGGTTGCGGGAAAGAGTAACGAGACCCCATGCGACAGGAAGCACAACTGCTGCGGCTGCTGGAGGCGATCCTGGGCAGCGTCTTTGCGCCGGCCGCGGCGAACGAGGCGGCAGCCGGGACACGCCGAACCGAACTGATCCAGCACATGCAGGACACCGCGGCTTGCGCCGGGCAACTGGAGATGCAGGAGACGGCCGAGGCGGCGCGGCAGCTGGTGGCGCTATTGGAACCGGAGGACGGCGGCGACGGGCGGGAAGCGACACTGCAGGAGCAGGTGGAACAGTTGCACGCCCTGGCCGAGCAGGAGTTGGAGGCGCGATTGGCGGCGGCGGCGCCGCCGGCGCCGGCCGGGCCGGGCATGCCGTGGGGCGACTTCGTGTTGGAGGCGCGCGAGCACCTGGCCAACATTGAGCAGGAGTTGTTGCGGCTGGAGAATGCGCCCGAGGACATCGAGGCGGTGCACGCCTTGTTCCGGAGCTTTCACACGATCAAGGGACTGTCGGCGATTGCCGGCGTGGAGACGGCGCGCGAGGTGGCCCATCACACCGAAAACCTGCTGGATGAGGTGCGAAGCGGGGCGCGGGCGGTGAGTTCGGCGCTGATCGACCTGGCGCTGGCGAGCGCCGATTTTCTGGGCGAAGTGGTGGCGGCGGCCGAGCTGTTGGACCAGGGCGAGATGGCCGCGATTCCCGACGATGCCGGGGTGCTGCTGGAGCAGCTCTACGCGGCCACGCACAGCATGCCGATGCCGCTGTCCGACGATCTGCCGGCGGCGGCGCCGCGGGCGGGCGGGCTGGCTGCGAAGAGTACGCGCGCCGGGGGCCGGTCGGCCGTCAAGGTGGACACGGCGAAGCTGGACCAGCTGGTGGACCTGGTGGGCGAGTTGGTGATTGCGCAGTCGCTGGTGCAGTTGGACCCGGCGCTGGCGGCGCTGGGCGACCCGAAGACGGCGAAGAATTTGAATCAGCTGGGACGGATTACGACCGAGCTGCAGAAGACGGCGATGTCGCTGCGCGTGGTGCCGATCGGCCAGACGTTCCAACGGATGGCGCGCGTGTTCCGGGACCTGGTGCGGGAGAACGGCAAGCTGGCGGTGCTGGAAACGGCCGGCGAGGATGCCGAGCTGGACCGGACCATTGTGGAGCAGTTGGCCGACCCGTTGATGCACATGGTGCGCAACGCGGTGGACCACGGGCTGGAACTGCCTGGCGATCGGGAAAAGGCCGGCAAGCCGGCCGAGGGGCGGATCCGGCTGTCGGCGTTGCACCAGTCCGGACACGTTGTGATTGCGGTCTCCGACGATGGCCGGGGGCTGGACCAGGCGCGGATCCTGCGCAAAGCCGTGGAGCGCGGCCTGGTGAAAGAGCAGGCGCAACTGTCGCCCGCCGAGATTTTGGATCTGATCTTCGAGCCCGGCTTTTCCACCTCCGAACAAGTGACGGCCATCTCCGGCCGGGGCGTGGGCATGGACGTGGTGAAGAGGGAAATTGAAAAACTGCGGGGCCGGGTGGAGGTGCGCAGCGAGCCGGGCAAGGGCACGACATTCCTGCTGCGGGTGCCGCTGACGCTGGCGATCATCGACGCGCTGGTGGTGAAGCAAGGCGCCAACCGGTTTATCCTGCCGCTGTTCACGGTGCGGGAGATTTTGAAGCCGCGCGGGCAGGAGATCAACACCGTGGAGGGGCGGCACGAAGTGGCGTTGTTGCGCGACCGGATTGTGCCCGTGCTGCGGATGGAGGCGCTGCTGGGGGAGACGGCGTCGGGCCGGGCGACGGAGGACTCTGTGCTGGTGGTGGTGGAGGCCGGACCGCGCCGGGTGGCGCTGGCGGTGGACGAGGTGATCGGGAAACAGGAAGTGGTGATCAAGAGCCTGGGCGATTGGATGGGCCGGGTGCGGGGCGTGGCCGGGGGGGCGATCCTGGGCGACGGAAGCGTGGGGATCATTCTGGACCTGGATGGGTTGATGGGACGGGAGGGTTATGGCCTCGCCGCGTAGTGAGGAGACACGACTGCCTGCCTCGGCCCTGCAGCGATTGCAGGAGCTGGCGACGGCGCGGCTGGGCCTGGAGCACCGG
Organism: Candidatus Sulfopaludibacter sp. SbA3; assembly: GCA_945860645.1. Classification (GTDB taxonomy): domain Bacteria; phylum Acidobacteriota; class Terriglobia; order Bryobacterales; family Bryobacteraceae. Next base: position 5,700 of record CAMATG010000240.1, read on the forward strand.
CCGGGCAAAGAACTGCTATTGAGCGTGCGCACGGCGCGGCATATGCGCGAGTTGGGCGTCAGCGACCCGAGCGAGTACCTGCGGCTGCTGGAAGAGGACAAGTCGGGTGAAAAGATGCAGGGACTGCTGGACCTGTTGACCACCAATCACACGGCCTTCTGGCGGGAGGCGAGCCATTTTGAGTGGCTGCAGACGCAGATCGCCGAACAGTGGCGGGGCCCGGTGGGACGGCAGACGATCTGGTGCGCGGCGTCATCGAGCGGCGAGGAGCCGTACACGCTGGCGATGGCGGCACGAGAGGCATTGGGGCCGCCGGCATCGGAGAAGGTGCGCATTCTGGCCACCGACGTATCGACGCGGATGTTGGAGACGGCGCAGGCCGGGCTCTATTCGCGCGACCGGATTGAACCGCTGCCGGAGAGCTGGCGGAAGCAGTATTTCGAGGCGGGCCGGAACCGGTGGGAAGGCTACTACCGGGTGAAGGCGGAGGTCCGGCAGATGGTGCATTTCCGGTGGCTGAATCTGGTGGATCCGTTCCCGCGGATCGGACCGTTTCCCTACATATTCTGCCGTAACGTAATGATCTATTTTTCGCAGGAGACAAGAATGCAGATCGTGCAGAAACTGCTGCAGAGGCTGACCCCGGGCGGCTACCTGCTGGTGGGCCACGCCGAAGGATTGAGCGGGCTGGAGGCGAATGCCGACTATGTACGGCCGGCGGTATACCGGCAGCGGACGGCGACGACGGCGGCGGCGCAGGGAGGGACGAGATGGGTTTGATCGTGGTTGGCATTTCCGAGTGCCGGTGTTCGGCCGACAAAGAGGCGAGCATCGTGACCTACGCGCTAGGGTCGTGTATCGGCGTGGGCGCGTTCGACCCGGGCAGCGGCGTGGCCGGACTGCTGCACTTCCTGCTGCCCGATTCGCGGCAGGACCCGGCGCGCGCCGAGGCGCAGCCGGCGAGCTATGCCGATACGGGGATTCCGCTTCTGATCCGGGCCATGGAACGGATGGGCGCCGACCGGCGCCGGATCCGTGTCCGGCTGGCGGGCGGCGCACAGATATTGACAGATAACGCCCAATTGGCAGTGGGTAAACGCAACTATCTGGCCGCGCGCAAGCTGCTGTGGCAGATGGGGGTGATGGTGGAGATGGAAGCAGTGGGTGGAACGGTATCACGCAATCTGGGAATCACGGTGGGGACCGGTGAGTTCTGGGTGCAGATGCGGGGAACGGGCGGCAACGACGCCGGCGGCTCCCACCCGAACGAAACACCGATCCGCCGGGTTCCGGTGGCTGGTGCCCGGTAGCAACGAAACAACGCAGAGGAGAAACTACTATGCAATCCCTTCGAATTCTGATCGTGGACGACTCGCCGGCGATGCGAGCGTATGTGCGGCGGACGGTGCAACTGGCATCGCTGCCGGTGAAGAACGTCTTTGAGGCCGGCAATGGCCTGGAGGCATTGGAGGTTGTGGCGAAGGAGAACCGGGAGCCGAACAAGCTGGACCTGATCTTCGCCGACCTGAACATGCCGGTGATGAACGGCGAGGAGTTCGTCACCAAACTGCGGGAGGATGAGCGGGACGCCAAGGTGCCGATTCTGATCATCTCCACCGACGCGACGCAAAAGCGCGTGATGCGGCTGCGGGAGTTGGGCGCTCAGGGCTACATCAGCAAACCGTGCCAGCCGGAGATGATCCGGTTGAAAGTGCAGCAAATTCTGGGTGAAGAGTAACACCTCTTTGAGGAGGAGGAGGAGCAATGACGGAACAACTACTGCAACGCGACGTGGAGATGGCGACGGAGTTGGTGGGGGCGGCACGGGATGTTTTGAACGTGATGTTCTTCACCGACATTCTGGAGGAGGGCGACGAGTGCGCGTGCCCGAAACCGTTCCCCTTACAGGTGCGGGTGTCCTTCAGCGGCGATCAGGCCGGAGAGTTCCGGATGGCCGTCGACGAGGTGGCAGCTGGATCGCTGGCGGGGAGTTTTCTGGGCACCGATCCGGTGACAGGGCCGACGGCGGAGGAGACCGACCAGGTGATGGGCGAGCTAGGCAATATGATCTGCGGCGCGTTCCTGAGCCGGTTTGAAAAAGAGGGGTTGTTTGCCCTCTCCTCGCCCGAGGTGGTTCGGCCGGAACAGGGCGAACTGCCGGGGGTGCACCGCGGGTTGGAGCTGATGGACGGGTTCATGGATTTGCGGGTCTACTGGGAGCCGCAACCGCAATGAGTTCGGCCGACCGGAAGACGCGGCTGGTGCTGGTGGCCGACCGGGCGGCGGAGTTTCGTCAAACGGTGGATCGAGCCTTGGGACCGGGCAGCGGATGGCAATGCGAGACCGCATCGACGATCCGCGAGACGCGCGACAAGATCGTCCTGCTGCGGCCGGAGGTGCTGGTCCTTGAAGCCGAGATGCCCGGGAACGAGAACGGCGAGTTCGTCAAGCGGCTGTTGCAGTACTACCCGATGCCGGTGATCCTGCTGGCACGGCAACCGGTGGCGGGGCTGAGCGGAACGGAGATTGCCGTTTTGCTGCGGCCGGTGGATGAAGCGCGGGCCGTGCACGAGCTGACGCAAATCCTGGCGCAGCGGACGGCCAAGCAGGCGTCCTACCGGATGGTGGCGATCGGCGCT
>CAMATG010000241.1 GCA_945860645.1 Candidatus Sulfopaludibacter sp. SbA3
ATTCGCCTGGTGCGGGATCAGCAGTTTCACGTCTTCGCCGCGCAAACCATTGCGCTGAAGGAGCGTCGACGACATCTCCGCCATCTTGCGAACGGCGTATTTGAAGACCTGCTGGCCCTCCTGGTGGACGAAATGCTGCCGCGCGTCGATCGTTTCGTGGGAGGCTGGCATGCGGCTCCCCCCGGCGGGCATTTTCAGGAACTGGCCACCGGAGCCGTCCACTTCGTTGACGAAATCCAGGAAGCCCTCTTCGCCCGGCTCCGCGGTTTCGACCAGAAACGCACCGGCGCCGTCGCCGAAGAGAATGCAGGTGGCCCGATCGGTATAGTCCAGAATGCGCGACATGGTGTCAGCACCGATGACGAGTACCTTCTTGGGCGGACCGGCGGAGACCAGATGGGCCGCGGTTGTGAGTCCGTAGACAAAGCCGGAACAGGCGGCGATAAGGTCGTAACCCCACGCGCCGGCGGCGCCCAGACGGTCCTGCACCAGGCACGCCGTCGCCGGGAAGAGCATGTCCGGCGTGACGGTGCAGACGATGATGGCACTGATCTCCGTGGGATCGATCCCACGGGCGGCCAGCACGACGCGCGCGGCCTCCACAGCCATGTCGGAGGTAGCCAGGCCCTTGTCCAAAATGTGCCGCTCGCGGATGCCTGTCCGCTCCAGAATCCATTGATCGTTCGTCTCGACAATTTTCTCGAGATCATGATTCGACAGAACCCCCGGTGGCACGTAGCCGCCAATGGCCGTAATTTTTGCCCTGTAAGGATTCGTCGTCTTTCCAGCGATGTCCAAATAAACCCCCGTCTCACACGGAACGAGATTGATGTACCAAACTGTTATGGTACCGTTCGAGAGACATGCAAGTCGAGAGAGGCCAACCCCGGCTCCCCGGATTTGACGAAGAAGAGTTGCCGGAACCCACCCATCCGGCAGCGGCCATCCTGTTTGAAACACCAGTGGAGATTTGCCGCCGCGTCTTCCGCGACGTCCGCCCGCGGACCCCTTTTCCCGAATTTAGCGTGGAATTCTGCCGTTTTGCGAATGCCAACTCCTTCATCCGCTCCGAAAACGGCCGGCTGGAACTCCGCATCACCGACGCGCTGGAAGCGGCGCCCGCGCCCATTCTGGAAGCGCTCGCCTACATTCTGATCTGCAAACTTTTTCGCAAACCGGTGCCCCCGGCGCAGCGCCATCGTTACAATTTGTACCTGAACCGCCAGGACGTGCGCCGCAGCCTGCACCTGCTACGGCAAACGCGCGGACGCAAACACATCTCCGGACCCGCGGGCGAACGCTTCAACCTGCAGGAGATTTTCAACGAACTGAACGAGCGGTTCTTCAACGGACTGATGGCGCAGCCGGCCCTGGGCTGGAGCCGCCGGGTATCGAAGACCATCCTCGGCCATTTCGACCCATCCCACAACGCCATCATCATTTCCCGCCTGTTGGACAAACCCAACGCGCCGCGGCTGGCCGTGGAATACGTCATGTACCATGAGATGCTCCACCTCCGTTATCCCGTGGAAACCAATGGCGTGCGCCGCCGCATCCACCCCAAAGAGTTCCGCGACGCCGAAAAGCTGTTCCCGCAAATGAAGGAAGCCAAGGCGGTACTGGAAACATTGTGCGGCGCCGCCCGGCGCTCAGAAAACTGGTAAATCCCGAATGAATCGACGTCAGTTCCTGGCCGCCACGGCCACCCTTGCCGCCCAGCCCGCCAAGCGGCCGAACATCCTCTTCGCCATCGCCGACGATCAGTCCTGGCTGCACACCTCTTTCGCCGGCGACCCCATCGTAAGGACCCCGAACTTCGACCGCATCGCCCGCGCCGGAGTCTATTGCAACAACGCCTTTTCCACCTGCCCGGGCTGCGCGCCCTCGCGTGCCAGCGTGCTAACAGGCCGCTCCATCTGGCAGCTGGAAGAAGCCGGCACCCACGCCAGCTTTTTCCCGAAGAAGTTCACCGTCTTTCCGGACCTGCTGCGCGCGGCCGGCTACGTTACCGGGTTGACCGGAAAAGGCGCGGGCCCGGCGAACTTCAAGGGCGCCGGCTGGACCCACAACCCCGCCGGTCCCGCCTTCGATGAACACAAAGTCGACAAGGGAAAACTCGCCGTCCACGCCGACGACTACGCAACGAATTTCGACGATTTCCTCAGCAAACGACCGAAAGCGCAGCCGTTCTTCTTCTGGTTCGGCAGCCATGAACCGCACCGCGGCTACACGCCCGGCTCCGGCGCCGCCGCCGGCAAGGACCCGGCGAAGGTGCCCGTACCGGCATTCCTTCCGGACACGCCGGAAGTGCGCTCGGACATGCTGGATTACTACGAGGAGATCGAGTATTTCGACCGCCAGTTAGGTCGCATGATCGCCTCTCTGGAGAAGGCCGGCGAGCTGGCAAACACGCTGATTCTAGTGTGCGCCGACAACGGCATGTCCTTCCCGCGCGCCAAGGCCAATGTGTACGAGTACGGCATTCATCTGCCGGCCGCCATCGCCTGGCCGGCCGCCATCCCCGCCGGCCGCCGCATGGACGATCTGGTCAGCTTCCGCGATTTTGCGCCGACATTCCTGGAAGCCGCGGGGCTGAAGCCCCCGCCCGCGATGTCCGGACGCAGCTTACTGGCGGCGTTGCGAACAAAGAAGCAAGGGCAAATCGACCCTACCCGCACCGCCATCACCGCCGGCCGCGAACGCCACTCTCACGCCCGCCGCGACAACCTCGGCTACCCCTCGCGCGCGCTACGCACAAAGCAGTTTCTCTACATCCGCAACTTCGCCCCGGACCGCTGGCCGGCGGGCGATCCGCCGCTCTACGCCGATATCGACAACGGCCCCAGCAAGACCGTCGTCGTGAAAACCAAAGACCGTTTCCATGCGCTCTCGCTGGCCCCGCGTCCGGCCGAAGAGTTCTTCGACATCGCCAAAGACCCGTGCTGCCTGGAGAACCTCGCCACCAGCAAGGCGCACACCGCCGAGCTCAACAAACATCGCCGCCAGTTGGAAGCGGTGCTGAAGGCCGAAGCCGACCCGCGCGTGCTCGGCACCGGCGACATCTTCGAAAGCTACCCGCGCCATTCGCCCATGCGCAAGGAGCTGGGCGGGTTCGCCGAAGAAGGGCAATACAACCCGGCGTTTACTCCGAATCCCGCGAAGTAGGCGCGCGTTCGGCCAGCATCCGCAACGGCATCCATAGCGCCATCGCGGCCGCCAGATGCTTCAGCGCGTGCCCGCTCATCTGCAGCCCGAACAGCCGGTGGATGGGCACGTCGGCCGCCTCCAAAACCTTGGCCGCCATGTACCACAGGATCATCTGCCAGACGCGGTGGGAAGCCGTGTAGCGCGGCGGAAACAGCCACAGGATCAGCGGAATCGCCAGCATCGGATAGAACTGCACCAACGCGTACATGCGCAGGTCCCCGGCCCCGGCAAGCTCCGTGCGCCGCCACACTTCCACGCTGGCCACGCCCCACACCAGGAACGGCCCCAGCAGCCACCAGCCGGCGCGCGCGCTGACGCGTTCGCTGATCACCGCGGCGAAGACGCCCATGAAGCCGAGCGTCATCGGCAGGCGGTCCCAGAACAGCGTCTGGTTGTCCGGGCTGTAGTGGTAGTAGCCGCTGCCGGCGCCAATCAGAAAGCCGGAAAGCGCCACCACCAGCCACGCCCAGCGGTCGTGGTGATGCTCCCAGCGCGCCCGCCGCCATGCCCACAGGCCGTAGGCGCCAACGAAGAGAAACGGAGCGTTGGAGACAACGTTCCAGAAGTGCGGCAGCCCCAGCAACGTGCGCTGATCGGCGAACAGATGATACGCCGGGTCCTGGCCGATGCGGGGTGCCAGATACGCGCCGCAAACGGCCAGGAGTGCCAGCAGATAAAGGATCCAGAGTTTCACTTGACGCGGAAGACAACGCCCGGTTGGCTGGCCACGCCGCCGGAGGTAACCAGCAGCGGATAGTCGCCGGCGTCAATGTCCGGCGGCACGCGGAACTGGCAACGGATCGCCCCGTGGACTTCACCCAGCGGCGTCACGCAGCCGATCAGTTCCGCCACCAACCCGGCCACCTGCACCGAAACCGGCGCCACCGGCCGCGGCTCGCTCCCCGCTTCCGCCTTCGCGCCATCGGTTCCCGGCGGGTCCGTTTGGCCAAAACCGGTAAGCATCAAAGTGGCAAGGCTGCCCGGCGCCGCCCCGCCTTCGCTATTCTTACCGCCGTCCTCGTTGAACGCCACGGCGAAGCCACGGCCCGAGCCGTTCACCGTGTAGACGCCCGGCGCCGTATCCACCACGCGGATCTCCAGGTCCCGGCTGCTCAGCGAATCCACTTCCACACGAACGCGCGTCGAAGCCCTGCCGGCAAGGGCGAACGGCACCGCCACTGTCAATTGATTGGCCTCCTGCGCCAACAGCGGCGCGCGATTGGCGTCGAACCACACGCGCGCCTCGCGGCCTTCAAAGCCGCCGTAGAGCGTCACGTGTTCGCCCGGCGCCACCGGCCCGGGTTGCGTGCTGGCGGCGTTCGTCACAGAAAGAATCCACGGCGCCTCGCGCCCGGTGGGCGAGCCCTGCGGCGGAACGATCGTCACCAGGACCGGGATGCGAACTCCACCGGCCTCGCTTTCAATCGCCACTTCCCCCTCCAGCCGCACCACCGTCGTCGTCGCCTGCGGCAGTCGATCGCGACGGATCACAGCTTCAATCCGCGCCGGCGTGACGCCAGTCGCTGGCGTGAGCGACAACCAATCCGGCGCCGAACGCACCGTATAGTTAGCGGCCACGGTCGAGTCAAATCGGCCTAAGTCGAATAACTGCGGAGCCACGTCGCGGCCCGTCTCCACTAAGTAAACCAGAGCGGAAGGATCGGCGCGCAATGCGCCCGCGCCACCGATCGACAGCAGCACCGTAACAATGGCCACGTCTTCACTGCCACGCTTAAAGCGGATCTCCCCACGGTAGTTCCCCGCCCCCAGGAATTGGGGACTCACACTCACCGCCAGCTCGTTCGGCGAAGTGCCCGCGCGCTGCGACAGGTTGATCCACGTGACCGTGGAAACCGCGTCCCAATTGACGGGCGCGCCGGACGACCCCAGCATCAGCGTCTGCGGCGGCGGCACAATGGAGCCCTGCCGCCAGTCGAAAAACATCGTCGACTTACTCGGCAACAAAACGCCCGGCGCCGACGGCCCGCCAGACCCGGTAACATACAAAAGGACGTTCACTACGCTGCTCGTTTTGAGTCCATTCGGATTCGTAGTGACAACGATCACAGACCCCTGATAGGTTCCCGGCAGTAACTTGCTCGCGTCGGCCAGGATGTTAAATCCAGTCGGCGTTTTTCCCGTCTCCGGCGAAACGCGCAACCAATCCACCGTCGGATTGAACTGCACATCCAGGTTCTTGCCGAACCCGTCCACATTAATCGTCCAGCTCGTCTGCGGGCTGACGGCAGAAACGGTACCAACCACGTTCTCCGGGCTGACGCGAATCACCGGATCGCCGGTTTGCGGCACCGCGGTCAACGTCAGCGTCACCGGAACCACCACGTTCGTACCACCGCTCGAAAAGGTAAATGCACCCGTATGCGTGCCGGCCGGCAGTCCGTTCGGATACACGTTCACCAGTACATCGGTCGGCGTGGTGCCGGTCAACTGGCTCAGGCCGATCCACGGCACATTGCCGCCGGAACTCCAGGAAATCGGCCCGCCGGCGTTGTCAATCCGCAGCGATTGCGCCGCCGGCAACGGACCATTCACCGTCCCGGTAAACGATAGGGCTCCGGGCGAAGCGGTGAACCCCGAGGTCGGATTCGCCGGGTCCACCGTCAGGCTCACCGCGATCGTTTTCAAATTGCCGATCGCCGGCACTCCATTGCGCTGCGCCGTAATCCGAATGGTGCCGGAATAGGTTCCCTGGGCAAGCCCCACCGGATTGAACACGACGTTCACCGAGGCCGGCGTCTCGCCCAGCACCGGCGTCAGCGTCAGCCAGTTCCCGCCAATCGGCGTCAGCGTTTCAATCGAATAGGTCAGCGCCAGATCGGACGCCGTCACCTGAAACCCGCGGGTCACCGGCGGGTCGTTCTGTCGCATAGCAACGGTGATGACGCTGGTGCTAACCAGCAGCGTCGGCGGCGGTTGCACAGTCAAGTCGATCGGCACGCGAACGGTCGGCGCCACGCCATCGACGGCGACCAATTCCACAAATCCCGTAAAGCCGCCGGGAATGTTGTTGAAGGACTGAATATTCAGCTGCAGCGAGAACGGCGTGATGAACTCGCCGGACGCGCCTTCCAGCTTGAACCCCGGATTGCTGCCCGAAACGCGGTACCGATAATTCCCGCCGTCGCTCGCCACCACATCCAAACGTTGGACCGGCAACGCCGGCTCGCCCAGTCGCGCCACCAACTGGAGCCGCGACGGAATCGCCGAAACCGTGGAATTCGGCGCAATCGCCACCACATACCGGCGCGACGCCGCAAAGCCCGCGCCCCCGGTGACCTGCACCGTGAAGTCAAACGAACCCGACTGCGTCGGGCTGCCGGCCAAGGTCCACAGACCCGAAGAACCAGCCACCGTCAAGCCTGGCGGCACCGTGCCCGCCACAACGTTCGCACCCGTCACCGAGACCGGAACCGTCCCGGCGTTCAGGCCGAAGGCCTGCGAATAGACGCGCCCCACCGTGCCGTTCGGCATCACCGAAGGCTGCACGGCCAGGTCCCCGCCCACCACAATCCGCATCGCCCCGGAGCCGGTGCAACCGGTGGAATCCGTCACCCGTAGCGTGAAATCAAAGGTGCCGGCCGCCGAAGCGGTGCCCGCGAAAATGGCGGTGCCCGCGGCGGGAGAAACCGAAAGGCCCGGAGGCAGCGTACCGGGCGTCACCGAGTAAGTCCACGGCCCCGTGCCGCCATGCACCACGGTGCCCGGATAACTGGTGCCCAGCGCGCCGGTTGGCAGGTTTGGCGTGAGCGTCAGGACGCATTGCGCCGCGCCGCTAATCGCCGCAAACAGGCAGAGGACGAGGAGTCTAAACATTTTGGCCTCGATTTGTTGAGTTATCCAAAGTATATTCCACCGCCTTTCAAAAAGCCCGCCAATAGTAGATTCCCGCTATTGGCAGGCCCCTGCCTCCCCTGCTACCTTCGTCAAGCTTGAAAACGTCGATTCCATTTCTCCTCGCAGCAGCCGCGGTTCTGCCCTTCGCCCAACCGGCATCGGGCCAGGGTTGAGTGGCCGCCAGACAAGGCACGCCCGGGCTTGGCGTGCTCGCATTGAACACCTGCGGTCGCGATGAGCACCGCAAACCGCGGTTGTGGACCGTTGGCCTCGGCTATCGCTACCAGCCGTCGTTCCGCCACTACGTCGGCACCGTGGAACAGAAGCAGCGCGAGGTATTGGGCAATCAGATCAGGAACATCTACCACCTGCTCGACTTCAGCATCGAGCGCCAACTGACGCCCCGCTGGAGCGTCGCCGCCAGCGTGCCCCTTCTGTTCGCGCATCGCAACCAGCTCTACAACCCGCGTGGCCAGTTCACCGTCAACAGCATTGGCGACGCCTCCATCGGCGGCCGCGCTTGGATCTTCAAACCGCCCACCGAGTCCGGCGACAACATCTCCATCGGCGCATTCCTGAAGCTGCCAACCGGGAAGTACAACGCCACCGGACACGCCACCGCCGCCAACGGCCAGCCCATCATCGCCACGGCCGATCAATCCATCCAGGCCGGCGACGGCGGCACCGGCGTGTCTCTTGAACTGCAGGCGTTCAAACGCATTCCCTGGCGTAGCGAGGTCTACTTCACGGGCACCTACCTGTTCAACCCGCGCAATACCAACGGCGTCTCCACCTTCCGCACGGCCCGCGGGGAGACGGTGATGTCGGTCACGGATCAGTATCTCTACCGCGGCGGCCTGGGCCGGCCGGTACCGAAGATTCGTGGCCTCGCCGTCAGCTTTGGCGGACGAATGGAAGGGGTGCCGGTGCGGGACGCCATCGGGGGCAGCGCTGGCTTCCGCCGTCCCGGCTACGCCATCTCCATCGATCCCGGGTTCCTCTATGTGCGTGGGCCATACATGTTCTCCTGCAACATCCCGGTGGCCGTGGAGCGCAACCGCAAGAAGAGCGTGGCCGACTACCAGAACGGCCGCCACGGCGACGCGGCGTTTGCAGATTACACCCTCATGTTCAGCCTTTCCCGGCGCTTTTAGCCGTTAACTGTCAAAAACACCCCTCGCCGGAAAACTCAGTCATCTATGAGATCGCTTCCCCTGTCAACCCGAAAATCCCACAATTCCAGTCATTTTCCGCGCTCGATGCGCGGAAAA
>CAMATG010000242.1 GCA_945860645.1 Candidatus Sulfopaludibacter sp. SbA3
AAACCATGAGCGCACCGACGCTTCCGGTGTACGCCAACGAAGCGTACACCGATTTCACCGTGCCTGCCAACCGGCAGCGCCAACAGGAAGCAATCGCCGCCATCCGCGGCGACCTCGGGCGCCACTACGATAACTGGATCGCGGGACAGGCCATACAGACCGGGCATTGGCTCGAATCCGTCAACCCGTCCCAACCCTCCGAAATCATCGGACGGCACGCCAAGGCGAATGCCGATCAGGCACGCCTCGCCGTCGAAGACGCCCACGCGTACTTCCCCGAATGGGCCGCGACACCGGTCGCGCGGCGCGTCGAAATTCTCGTCAAAACCGCAGCCATCCTCCGCGCCCGCAAGCCGGAGTTCAACGCCTGGCTCATCCTCGAATCCGGCAAATCGTTTGCCGAAGCCGAAGCCGATACCGCCGAAGCCATCGACTTCTGCGAGTACTACGCGCGCCAGATACTGCGCTACGCCTCGCCCGATCCCATCGTCCAGATGCCCGGCGAAACGAACGAGATGGTGTACCTGCCGCTCGGCGTCGGCGTTGTCATTCCGCCGTGGAACTTCCCCCTCGCCATCCTCGCCGGCACCGCCGTCGCGGCGCTCGTGTGCGGCAACACAGTCGTGTTGAAGCCCTCCAGCGAGACACCCATCATCGCCGCAAAGTTCGTCGAAGTACTGCACGAGGTCGGCCTCCCGCCCCGCGCGCTGCACCTCTGCGTCGGCAGCGGCAGCGAGGTCGGCGACACGCTCGTCACCCATCCGAAAACGCGGTTCGTCTCCTTCACCGGCTCCCGCGAAATCGGCCTGCGTATCAACGAACTCGCCGCCCGGCCCCAGCCCGGTTGCATTTGGATCAAACGCGTCGTCGCCGAAATGGGCGGCAAGGACGCCATCCTCGTCGACGACAATTGCGATCTGGAAGCGGCCGCCACCGGAGTCGTTCAGTCGGCCTTCGGGTTCCAGGGGCAGAAGTGTTCCGCCTGCTCCCGCGCCATCGTGCATGAGGCGGTCTACGATGAGTTCCTGGCGAAAGTGAAAGCGAAGACCGAGTCGCTCACCCAAGGCCCCGCCGACGACCCAGCCAACGCCATGGGCCCGGTCATCTCCGCCAAAGCACGCCAGACGATCCTGGCCTATATCGAACTCGGCAAAACGGAAGGCAGCCTGCTCACCGGCGGCGGCACTGCCGGCGACGGATACTTCATCCAACCCACCGTCATCGCCGATGTCGATCGCAAGGCCCGCATCTTCCAGGAAGAGATCTTCGGACCCGTGCTTGCGATCACCCGAGCGCGCGACTTCGACCACGGATTGGAACTGGTCAACGATAGCGACTACGGCCTCACCGGAGCCGTCTATACGTTGGATAGGGCACGGCTCGAAAGGGCCCGCCGCCTCTTCCACGTTGGCAATCTTTACTTGAATCGCAAGTGCACCGGCGCCATGGTCGGCGCGCATCCCTTCGGCGGCTTTAACATGTCCGGGACCGACTCAAAAGCCGGCGGACCGGACTATCTGCTCCAATTTCTCCAGGCCAAATCGATCGCCGAAAAGATCCTGTAGCAGTTTGGTTGCGGGCGCGAGTTAACTGGCCGAGCCCCACTTCACCTATGTACTGGACGTCTCCGGGACCAGCCTGGCCCGACCCGCTCGCGAGCCCCGGCCACCTCCACAGGATCAACACGGAGCGGCCACTGCCCCAAAGCCTCAGCCCCCCACTCCGCCAGGGCCCTGATCAATCCCGGCGCCTGCACCTGGCCCGCGTCATCCGCGCCCTTCCAGCAAACCGGACCAACTCAATAGACACCGCAAGCCGCCTCCGCTGAATCAGCGGAGCGCGACCACAGCACCCCAGACTGACCCGCCCTTCGCTACAACCCCAAACGCCGCAAATCTCCCCACGGAAACAGAGCAGCACCGTCCAACTGCCCAGGCAATTCCCATCGGCGAATTCCCGCGGAAAATATTTACACAAACTACCTACCGTTTCCGCACCACCCTCGTCGTACCTATGTTGGTGATCAAGCAAACCATATCGGCGGCTGCGATACAATCGCCCACACTCATGGACGAAGCGTCTCTCATCCGTGCCGCGCAACAAGGCGATCAGGACGCCTTCGCCGCTCTCGTCCAGTCCTACGACCAGAACGTCCTCCGGATCGCCATGAACCTGCTCCGGTCACCCGAAGAGGCCAAGGACGTCTACCAGGAGGCATTTCTCCGCGTCTTCCGCAACCTCCATTCCTTTCGCTTCGATTGCAGTTTCCCCACCTGGCTCTACCGGATCGTCACGAACATTTGCCTCGACCACCTGCGCAAACGTAAGGTCCGCAAAGAGGAATCGCCCGTCCTGGAATCTTCCGGCGGTGAATACAACGTGCTCGAAGCCGTCGAGGAACAGCGGGCCGACAACAACCCGCAACGCCGGCTGCTTACCGGCGAACTGCGTTCCCGCATCGATCGGGCCCTCTCTGACCTAACGCCGCGCGAACGCATGGTCTTCGAAATGCGCCACTATCAGGGGCTCCGCCTACGCGCCATCGGCGAATCCCTCGGCACCACCGAAGAAGCCGCCAAGAACTGCCTCTTCCGCGCCACGCAGAAAATGCGCGCCGCGCTGGGAGATTACGCCTGAGGAATGATGTCCATGAATTCCAATCTGCCCTGCGATGAAATCCGCCCGCTGCTGGTGCTCTATCCCTACGGCGAACTCTCCTTCGACGAAGAGGAGTCCGTCGATCTGCACCTGAAATCCTGCGCCGCCTGCCAGGACGAGCAGGCGGCACTGGCCGCGCTCCATACAGCCGCCGGCGAAGCCGCCGTCGACCCGTCGCTCGAACTGCTCTCCGCCTGCCGTCAGGATCTTCGCAAGCAAATCGCCGTCATCGCCGGAGCCACTCCGTCGCAGCCCTTCTGGCGCCGCTGGTTCGGCCCGGTCGCCGGCGTGTCCAGCAACTGGAACTGGGTCGCCAAACCCGCCATGGCGATGGCGCTCCTCGCCGTCGGCTTCGTCGGGGCTCGATTCGTCCCCACAGCGGAACCGGTGGCGCCAGCCGCGGCATCCATTCGCAACGTCCGCTTTATCGAACCCTCCAGCGACGGCCGCGTCCGCATCGTCTACGACGAAGTGAGCCAGAAGGAACTCGCCGGCCGCGTCGATGACCGCGGCATTCGCGAAATGCTACTGGCCGCCACCCGCGACCCCGACGACCCGGCCCTCCGCGTCGATTCCGTCGAGTATCTGAAGACCCGCAGCGCCCAGGAGGATGTCCGCAAGGCCTTCGTCCGCGCGCTGGAATCGGACCTCAACGAAGGCGTCCGGTTGAAGGCGCTGGAAGCGTTGAAGCCCTACGCCAGTCAGACGGAAGTCCGGTCAGCTCTCACCAAGGTGCTACTCGCCGACCAAAGCGCCACCGTACGAACCCAGACCATCGATCTCCTGGTGAACACCCGGCGCAACGAGTCCGAACTCGCCGGCGTCCTCCAGGACATGATGCGCCGCGAACAGAACACCTATATTCGTCAACGAGGCCAGACCGCGCTCCGCGCCATGAACGCCTCTCTCGAAACGTTCTAGACTCACCCAAGGCCAAGCGCGAACGGGAACCGTCGCGCTGCCATTCGCGAAGTAACGCCCCCGGCATTGCCGGGGGCGTTCCGGTTGCCGGCCATGAACCCGGACCCTTTCGTAACCCAACGCACAGCCGGCTTCGACCGAGGCGTTGTCACGTCAGGACCGGAATCGTAAACCCGAACGCAGTCGCCGGATCAACAATCGAACCCGCCTTCCGGGAGTCCGCTCTCCCGAAGGGTTTCGCAACGGCACGCGCGTGCCCGAAAATGCATCACAAACAGGTGCAAAAACCGCTCATTTCGCAGCGAAAATCACGCAAAAACAGTCCGTTTCGCGTGACAAAACGAGCTCTCCACCGTCTGAATAAGGGAAGCAGCTAGAACCGGCTGCCTCAAAAAGCGCCGACACGGTGTTCCCCCGCGAGCCAACCCGGCCCGCGGGACCACCCGGCCGAAAAGGTCGGAATCGCACTCCGGGAGAATCCAAAACAATGTTTGCCTGTACCAAATCACGTCGCGCTGCCTGGACCGCTACCGCGGCCGCAGCGCTGTTTTCCTTGCCAATCGCGGCCCAACCCGCGCCTGCAGCGCCACCCGCGCCGCCCGAGCCCCCTCGCCAGTTCAAGATGATGACGGTCGGAGGGTCGGTGAGCTACCTCGGCATCGGGGTCAAAGAGATCTTGGGCGATCGCGCTAAAGAGCTCAAACTAAAGGAAGAAGCTGGCGTCGAGGTCACTCGCGTCGACGCCGGCAGCCCGGCCGAGAAGGCGGGCCTCAAAGCCGGAGACGCCGTTCTGGAGTACCAGGGCAATCGCGTCGAAGGCGCCGAACAGTTCGTTCGCTTTGTCCGCGAAACGCCCGTCGGCCGCATGGTGAAATTGAAAATTGCTCGCGGTGGCTCAAACCAGAATCTGACCGCGACGATCGGCGAACGCCAGAACTCCGTGTTCGGCATGTCGCAAAAGGACCGTGAGCGGGTGGAGCAGGAGCTGGCCCGGGTCCGTGAACGGCTCAAGAATATGCCGGAAGTCCGGATGCCCGATGTCCCCCACGCCGTGATGGGCTGGCGCAGCGGCATGTTGGGAATCGATGGCGAGGCGGTCGAGGAACAGCTAGCCGAATTCTTTGGAGTACGTGAGGGAGTCCTCGTCCGCGGCGTAGCGAAGGACATGCCGGCGGCGAAGGCCGGAGTCAAGGCCGGGGATATTGTGGTTCGGGTTGAAGACACCCGTGTGCGCTCGCCCCGCGACATCACCAGCGCGATCCGCTCGGCGAAGAACCGCAAACCGCTCAAGGTCACCGTGGTGCGCCAGAAATCCGAGATGACCATGGACATCCAACTGGATGACGAACGCCCGGGCCCGGCCCGCGGCACTACCGTCAGCCGCCCGCAGGACTTCGAGTTCTGACTAACACCGCGCCGCAGGGAGGGTGGCACCTCGCAGCCCTCCCCTCCCATTTCCTTAGAAAGCCCGCACAACCGCTCGCTGAACCTTCAGCAGAAGGTCAACCTCATTCTTAGGAACACGTAACTCGGCGGCGATCTGCTCGGGCCGATCTCCACGTCGCGCCAGCCGCAGAACTTGCGTGCGTTGATTGGCGTTCACACCGGTCGACACGATCTGCGGACGGCGTACCGCCGACAGACTCGCCACGGTTTCTTCCATCGACTTGGTCCGACCAGCCCACTCGCCCAAGCGGGTTTCCAGGTTGGCCAGTTGACCGCCGATCACCCCAGTTTGACGCTCCGTGTCCGAGATCCGGTTTTCCAGTTTTCGCTTCATCGATTCCATTCGCGCCGCAGTGGCCACGAATAGATAAAAGCAGCCACCCATTGCCGCCGCCAGCGCGCCGTAATAGGCGATAGGATGCTCCACAGAAAATGGCATATCTCGCTCCTTACTTCCCTAGTCCACGGACTTCAGCCGTTCCGAACGGCTTACGATCTGTTGAATGCGCACGCCGTAATTGCCCTCGATCACCACAACTTCCCCACGGGCAATCACGCAATTATTGACGATGACTTCCACCGGTTCGGTGATCGTCCGATTGAGCTCGATGATCGAACCTGTACTGAGCTTGATCACCTCTTTCAAAAGCAGATTGGTCCGGCCGAAGGAGACGCTCACGGGCATCTCCACGTCCAGCAGAAGTTCCATCGATGGCGGCGGTGGATGGGACATGCCACCACCGGAAGAGGTACTGGCGGCTGCGGCGGCCCGTTGCGGCTGCGCCTGCTTCTGTTCCACCGCAGCCGGCGCCGCGGCTTGCTTCTCCGACTCCGCCTCTTCGTGCAGGAGAGCTTCGATGACGACAGGCTCAATCCGTACAAAGAGGTCGGCGGCAAAACCGGTAGGACTGGCGAGGCGCAAACAATGAAAGGGTGCCGCCGCGCTCGATACCGGCAGGGGAGTTTCAGCGCCGGATTCCAGGGTGACTTCCGTACCCGCCTTACCGGTCAGGAACCGAGCCAACCCCGACAACGCCTGGGTGAGCAGTTCCAGATACGTCGCACGGATGTCGCTCTCCTCCGGATCCTCCAACCCCACCGCGACCAGAGCACGCGTCCCGATCTCGCGCCAGACAGTGTGCTCAACGGCGACCTGAAAGACGGGGCTTTTGTGAATGTTGAGCTTCTGGCTCCAACACAGCAGCCGGCTCGTATCCCCGGGAACCTGTTCGTCGGGCAGCGTCGAGGGCCAAGGCTCGCCCAGCATGCCTTCCAGGGCCAAAGAGAACTGGGCACCGAGTTGTTCGAGAATTTCTTTCTGTAGACTTTCCATGACGAAGGTCTCCCGCTACAGTCCCCGATCCATCGGCCAGCGCTTTTCCAGATACGCGCGCAGACGCAAGATGGCCTGCGACTTCAGTTGGGAGACTCGCGATTCGTGCAACTTCACCACCTTGGCAATCTCGCGCAACGTCAGTTCCTCGTGATAGTACAAGCCCAGAACCGTGCGCTCGACGTAGGGCATCTTCTCTATCGCCTGCGCCAGCAGTCGCTCCAACTCAGCCCGCTCCACTATCCGCGAGGGCCAGTGCTCCTCACTATCGGAAACGAACCGGAGCAGATCCCGACCCTCTTCTTCCGGCGCATGGCCTTCCAAGCTCCCCAGATTCACGCCGCGAACATCGATGAGCCAGTCGTGATACTCCTTGGTGCTGAGACCCAACTCACGCGCAATCTCATCCTCGCTGGGCGCACGGTGGTTCCTCTGCTCCAAAGTGGCGATGGCCGCTTCGATCATCTTCACTCGTTTGCGTTGCTGGCGGGGTGCCCAATCCATTCCGCGCAGGCTATCGAGGATCGCACCACGGATCTTGTACTCCGCGTACGTTTTCAGCTTCACGTTAAGCTTCGGGTCGAAGTTATCGATCGCCGATATCAGCCCCACGATACCAGTGGAGATCAGGTCGTCCAGACTGACACTCCCGGGCAGCCGTTCATGGATCCGGCGTGCGATCAGCCGGACCTGGGGCAGATGCTCCAGGATGAGGGTTTCTCGATCGGGCGTCGCTTTGACACTAGCGGTTTGAGTCTGCATGTGGGATCTCCATTCAGATCCGCGAGGCGCCGGCTGTGGCGGCGCTTGCGAGGTTGGATGACGGATACGCCGCGTTTGTCGCGGCAGTGAAGGGACTGTTTCCTAAAAGGGCGGCCGCGATCCGAGAAGCATCCGCTTCTTCGATATCCTCGGGAATGCCGGGGCCGGTTGAGACCCAGTCGACGGCCAGGCGCGTTGCGCGAGCGAATGCCCAGGCCGGTCCGAAGTACTCTGTTTCGTCGAGGCGGGTAAACAGCAGTCGCGATGGCGCAAAGCAGGAAAAGTGCTTCTGCCTGCGCTGCATATCGCTGTAGCGGAGGGTCGCGGGAAGAACAAGGTGGCAGTGACTCATGCCGACCTGGCTCAGATAGCCCGCTGTCTCTTCCATGATGTCCGTGTCGCCGACCGCGTACCCGGGAGTGTCGATCAGGACAATGCCCCGATTGGCGGTCCCGGCAAGAGCCTGTGGCAGAGCACCGCTAAAGTCGAGGGACTGAAACGGAACCCCCAGGAGCGAACAGATATGGGCCAGTTGATCGGATGCGCCGATCCGCAGGTTGTCGATCGAGAACACCTGTACAGCCTTGGCCTGCGCCACACCGAGCCGAAACGCGAGTTTCGCAATCGCCGATGTCTTGCCGGCCCCGGTGGGACCGACGAATGCCAGCACCCTCGCCGATTGGCTTTCGCTGTTCATTACATGGGGCCACTCCGCCGCCAGTAGCGGAAGGACCGCCTGCTCGGTGGCGCCGTCATCGGCCAGGCCACGAAGCACCATACCTTCCAAGACGGTCCGGCAGCGAGAAAGGACGTCATCGATCGTTGTCGCAGGAACTTCCGCATCGAGCAACCTGGCGCGTAGGGCGTCTAACTGGGGGCGCGCGGGGCTCAACGGCTCAAGCCGGCTAGCATCCGGGTTTCTGTTCAGAGCGTCAAGCAGGGTCGTCAGTTCGCCCCGAAACCGCTGCATGCTTCCGGTCGAATCTCGCCGAGGCGCCGGAAGTGGCGCGGATACCTTCGGCGGGGGAGGCGGGGTGGCGGCCGCGGCAAAGATCACCTCCAGGCGGATCCGGCCTCCCTCCGGCGTTTCGAGCCGTTTGGAGTCGACGAGCATCGCGTCCTCGCCGAGCTCCGTCTTGGCAGCCTGGAGGGCTTCTTCCATCGTGTGTACGAAATAGGACTTTAGACGCATGTTTTGCCTTT
>CAMATG010000243.1 GCA_945860645.1 Candidatus Sulfopaludibacter sp. SbA3
GGCCACGATGACGCCGGCGAGATAGATGCCGGGGCGCTGGCTTTCGAAGGTTTCGGGGTTGGTGTAGGGGCGGCGGGTTTCGGGATCGAGCGTGATGCCGTGGGCGGCTAGGAACTCGAAATCGGGGTGGTAGCCGACCATGGCGAAAACGAAATCGTTCTTGATGGTCACTTCGCCGTCCGGGGTACTCAGCACCACTTCGTGGGCGCGGATTTCCTTCACGCTGCTGTTGAAATACATCGGGATTTCGCCGTTTTTGATGCGGTTTTCGATGTTCGGCTTGATCCAGTATTTGACATGGCGGTGGATCTCCGGGCCGCGGTGGACCATGGTGACGCGGGCGCCGGTCCACCATAGTTCCAGCGCGGCGATGGCGGCGGAGTTCTTGGCGCCGACGACGAGCACGTCGTGGCCGTAATAGGCGTGGGCTTCGCGGTAGTAGTGGATGACCTTGGGAAGATCTTCGCCGGGGACGTTCAGGTAGTTCGGCTTGTCGTAGTAGCCGGTGGAGAAGATGATCTTCTTCGCGCGGTATTCGTGCGTGTCGCCATTTTGATCTGTTGCGATGGCGATGAAAGCGCCGTCTTCGCCGGTTACGGATTTGACGCGCTGATACTGGCGGATGTCGACTTTATAGTGATCGGCCACGCGGCGATAGTATTTCAGCGCCTCAGTGCGATTGGGCTTTTCGTTGAGCGACGTCATGGGGATGTCGCCGATTTCGAGCAGTTCCGGCGTGGTGAAGAACACCATGTTCGTTGGGTAGTTATAGAGCGAATTGACGACGCAGCCCTTGTCGATCAAGATGGCGCGCACGCCGGCCCGGCCCAACTCAATGCCGCAGGCGAGGCCCGTGGGCCCCGCGCCTACGACCACTACGTCGGTATCAAAGGAGGCCATCGACCTGTGCGTAGACCGACTCCAAAACCTTGCCGAGCGCCGCGGCGTCTTTGCCACCCGCTTCGGCCAGATCCGGCCGGCCGCCGCCCTTGCCGCCAACGGCGACGGCGATGGGGCCGATCAGTTTGCCGGCATGCACCTTCTGCGTCAGGTCCTTGGTGACGGCCACGACGAGCGCCACGCCATGATCATCGGCGGTGCCGAGGACGACCACAGCGGACTGCCACTTGTTACGAAGCGAATCGGCCAGGCCACGCATTTGGGCGCGATCGAGGCCATCGACTTCAACGGAGAGCACGCGCACACCCTTGATCTCGCGAACCTGGGTTTCGAGCGAGCTGCTCTGCGACTGGGCGACTTTGTTTTTCAAAGTTTCCAGTTGTTTTTCCAGGTTGCGCTGGTGAGCGAGGAGCTTATCGATCTGATCGAGCAGATCGGATTCGGAGGCGTGAATGGTTTGGGCGACGCGGGCGAGCGTCGTGGTCGCGCCCTGGAAGCGCTCCACGGCGGCATTGCCGGTGATGGCTTCCAGACGGCGGGCGCCGGCGCTGACCGAGCCTTCCGAGACGATCTTGCAGAGGCCGATATCGCCGGTGCGGGAGACGTGCGTACCGCCGCAGAGTTCCTTGCTGAAGCCGGGCACGTTGACGACGCGAACTTTCTCCGCGTACTTCTCGCCGAACAGCGCCATGGCGCCGGTGGAGATGGCGTCTTCGAGCTCCATGACGTCCGTCGAGACCGGCGTGTTGCGCATGATCTCTTCGTTGACGATGCGTTCCACTTCGGCGATTTCCTCCGGCGTCATGCCGGTGTAGTGGCTGAAATCGAAGCGGAGGCGGGTGGGGTCGACCACCGAACCGGCCTGCTTCACGTGCACGCCCAGCACGCTGCGGAGAGCGGCGTGGAGCAGGTGAGTGGCCGTGTGATTGCGGCGTGTGGCGGAGCGGAGTTCGGTATTGACGACGCCGCGAACGACATCGCCCTTCTTGATTTCCGCGACAGCGACGACCTTGTGCACCGAGAGGCCGGGCACGGCCGGATAGGTGTGATCCACCATGGCCACGGTGTCGCCGGACTTGGTCTGCAGTTCGCCGTGGTCGCCCACCTGGCCGCCGGATTCGGCGTAGAAACAAGTGGTATCGAGCACGAGTTCAGCGGTGGCGCCGGCTGGAACGGCGTCCACTTCCTGCTGGTCGACCAGGAGCGCAAGGACCTTGCAGTTGTCCTGCACCATGACGTCGTATCCGGTGAACTTCGTGCGGCCATTCTGGGCCTGCAACTGGCCGTAGACGGGCGCGACGTGGGCCTTTTCCGCACCCTTCCAGGAGGCGCGAGCGCGTTCGCGCTGCTTGTCCATTTCGGCGTCGAAGCCGTCTTTATCGATGGCGAGACCGAACTCGCGGGCCATCTCTTCCTGCTCATCGGCGGCGAGGCCGTAGGTGTCGTAGAGCTTGAAGGCGGCGGGGCCGGGCAGCACGCCGCCGACCGCCTTGCGGGCTTCATCGTGGAAGACGCGCTCCGCCACTTGATAGGTGGTGGCGTAGCGGTTTTCTTCTTCCTTGACGATGCGGGAGACGCGGCCGATGGATTCGATCAGTTCGGGGTAGGCCGGCTTCATAAACTCAGCGACGAAACCGGTGAGCTTGTGGAGGTACGGTTCGACAATACCGATGCGGCGGGCGTTGCGAAGCGCGCGGCGCATGATTTTGCGGAGTACATAGCCGCGGCCTTCGTTGGACGGCACGACGCCATCGTGAATGAGGAACGCGGCGGCGCGGGCGTGATCGGCGTTAATGCGGAGCACGACGTCGTTCTTCGGATCATCGCCGTAGTTCACGTCGCAGAGCGTGCCGCCGAAATCGATGATGGGACGGATGAGATCGGACTCGTAGTTGGTCGTCTTGCCCTGCATGATGGCGGCGAGACGTTCCAGGCCCATGCCGGTATCGATGGAGGGCTTCGGCAAACGGGTCATGATGCCGCTGGAAGAGCGGTCGAACTGCATGAAGACGAGGTTCCAGATTTCGACGAAGCGGCCGCCGCCGTCGAGCGGGAACTCTTCGTGTTCGTGGCCGGGTTCGGCGTGCTCTTTGCCGAGATCGTAGTGGATTTCCGAGCAGGGTCCGCACGGGCCGGTGTCGCCCATCTGCCAGAAGTTATCCTTCTCATCGAGGCGGAAGATGCGGCTCTTGGGGATGCCGGTGACTTTCTGCCACAGCTCTTCGGCTTCGTCGTCCTCGCGGAAAACGGTGACGTAGAGGCGCTCTTTATCGAGGCCGTATTCCTTCGTGATCAGTTCCCAGGCAAAGTCGATGGCTTCGGTTTTGAAGTAGTCGCCGAAGGAGAAGTTGCCCAACATTTCGAAGAACGTGTGGTGGCGGCGGGTGTAGCCGACGTTCTCCAGATCGTTGTGTTTGCCGCCGGCGCGGACGCACTTCTGGCTGGTGGCGGCACGCACGTAGTCGCGCTTCTCCATGCCCAGAAAGATGTCCTTGAACTGGTTCATGCCGGCGTTGGTGAACAACAACGTCGGGTCATTTGCCGGGACCAGGCTGGAAGACTTCACAACGCGGTGGCCGCGGGAAGCGAAATAGTCTAGGAATTTTTGGCGAGTATCGTGGCCAGTCATGCGGAATCCTTTATTTTCGCATGTTTGGCTAAAACGCGTAGCGAAGCGTGAACTGCATGACGCGGGGGAGGGTGAAGGTGTCGGAGTATTTGCCGAACGTGCTCTGCGCGCCGAGGGTGAGGCCGATGGACTTGGGGTCGAAGCGGACGGTGTTGGTGACGTTGAATACTTCCCAACGGAACTGCATGGAATGCGTCTCGCGCCACGGCATCGGGAACGTTTTGCCGAGGTTCATGTCAATGTTGAAATTGCCATCGCCACGGACGCCGTTGCGCGGGCCGGGCTGGCCAGGGAGGGCGAAGGAGAAGGCGGCGAAGGCCTGTTCGGGGTTCTGGAAAATGTTGGGCCCGGAGGCGCCGCCGGTAGGTGCGGGCGCGTTCTTGTTGGTGCCATCCGCGAAGGGCTGGCCGTTGGGAAGGGCCCAGCCGGCGATGTTCCAGTTGGTTGGAAAGTTGCGGCCGTTGGAGACGGAGATGGGCAGGCCGGAGGACTGGCGATAGAGGCCGCCGAGTTGCCAGCCGCCGAAGAGCGGGTGCTTTTTAGCCCAGGGGAGGCCATAGACCCAGTTGGCGTTGAACTGGTGGCGGGCGTCGTAATCGGACACGCCGCGGAACTGGGCGCGGTTCCAGGAGTTGATGATGGTGCCGTCGGAGGACTGGGAGCTTTCGGGGCGGGAACCGAGATCGATGGACTTGGAGAGGGTGTAGTTGAAATCGAGCTGATCGCCGTTGGTGAAGGTCTTGCGGACGGAGAGCTGCATGCCGTGATAGTTGCCGTTGCCCTCGCTGCGCAGCGCGCCGAGGAACGAGTATTGCGGGTTGAAGTAGGCGTATTTACCGTACTTGGAGCAGGACGGAACGCAGGTGACGTCGAGCTGATAGAGGGCGCTGACGAAGTCGGGCGAGTTGGCCAGATAGCGCTGATAGACGCGCTGGGTGGCGGAGAGCGTGGCGTTGGCGGCACCGGGGTAGAGGTTCTCCCAGTAGGGGATGCGCTGCACGCTGGCGGCGGGCGTGTTGGCGAGAGCGAGGCGCGCCAGTTGCGTGGCGGCTTCGAAGTACGTCGTGCCGCTCGCGTTATCGCGCAGATTGGTGGGCTGGGCCATGTCCTCATAGAGCAGAGACCGGCGCGAGAGGCGCCCGACATAGGAGCCCTGCACGAACCAGCCGCGGCTGAAATCGTGGCTCACCGTGAAGTTCATGTTCATGGTGTAGGGCGGCTTTACTTTGTCGTCGATGGCGGAATTGATATCGAACAGGTTCGGCGCGGCGAGGGGGAAGCCGGCGGCGGGCGCGGCGGGGAGCAGGCCGGCGGGGATGCTGTGCAGGCCGGTGTAGCGGGGCGCGGTGACGGCGGTGAGTACGGCGCTGGGGTTGGAAATATTCGACTGCAGGCCGAGCGTGACGGCGTCGTAATTGGAGATGAGGCCGGCGCCGATCAGGTCATAGTACATGCCCCATCCGGCACGGACGACCGTCTTGCCGGGCGCCCAGGCGGCGGCGAATCGGGGAGCGAAATTTTTCTTATGGAAGGGGTAGAGATCGCGGCCGCCGGGCTGTTCTTTCAGCAGGTATTCAACGGGTTTGACGAGCGATTGCGGAGCGCCGTTATCGGCCAGCGCGGCGCGTTGGGCGAAGAAATCCGATAGCGGGATGCGCGTGGAGGTTTGGGTGCCGTTGGCTTCGTGGACGGGCGGCATCAGGGACCAGCGGAGCCCGTAGGTGAGCGTTATGGTCTTGGTTGCCTTCCAGGTGTCCTGGGCGTAGAGTTCGTATTCTTCGGCGTCGAAGCGGCGGGCGATGGGTTGACCGAGGGAGAGCGCCTGACCGGTTTTGGAGTAGTTGTAGTGCGCCGTGCCCTGGCTGACGATGCCGATGAGGGCCATGGCGGCCTCGCGGAACTGCGTCTGGCTGCCGCGGGCCATGTCGGTGAGGCGGGTGTTGAGCGAGGCGCCGGAATCGGCGAGCCAGGTGGGATTGGTGGAGGCTTCGTGGAAAGAGTTGTAGTAGTCGAGCCGCGAATTGCGGATGAACCGCATGACGCCGCCGAACTTGAAATCGTGGCGGGCGCGTGTCCAGGTGACGTCGTTTGCGATGGTTTGCGTGGGGGTTTTGCGGATGTAGGCGCGCGTATCGCCGGTGGCGGGTTCGAGATTTCGGAAGTAGACGAAGGGCTCACGCGACAGGCCGGTGTCCTCGAAGCTGGTGCGCGTGAGGCCGTAGCGGAAGGTGTTGATGAGGGAGTTCGTCAGCACGGCGTTCCAGCCGATGGCGAGGCCGCGGCTGTTATCGAGGCTGGTGTTATTGGGCGGCTGGCCGGGGAATTGGGGGATTTCGTTTTCGTTGTCGTCCTGCAGGTTGCCGCGGATGAAGAGGGTGTGTTTGCTGGCTTTATCGAGAATGGCATCGAAGCGGGTCATGTAGGACTGCCAGTGCAGGCGGACAGGGGCGTTGAAGCGGAAGCCGGAGGTGTTGAGGCCGTCGCCGATGCTGGAATCGTTGGGCAACGGATAGGAGCGGAGGACGGCGAGTGCGGCGGCGTTGGCGCCTAGCCCAAGCGGATCGACCAGCGTTCTGACGCCGTCGGCGGAGACGGTGGCGGTGGAGCGATCGGCACGGAGATACTTCAGCTGGCCATCGCGGAGGCTTTGGGTGGGCACGCGATTGACTGTCGAATCTTCGCGGCGGTCGTGACGGGCTTCGTAGTTACCGAAGAGAAACAGGCGGTTCTTCCGGAGCGGGCCGCCGAGCGAAGCGCCGTAGATATTGCGGTTCAGCTTGGCCAGGGGCACGCCGGCCTGATTGTTGAAGAAGCTATTGGCGTTGGTGGCTTTGTTGCGCAGGAATTCGTAGGCGGAGCCGTGGAGTTCATTGGTGCCGGACTTGGAAACGAGCGTGATCTGCGCGCCGGAAGCGCGGCCGAGTTCGGCATTGGCGCCGGTAGTAACGACGCGGAACTCCTGCACTGTATCGAGGGAAATACGGAAGGCGGTGGTGAAGCTGGCGCGCGAGTCCTGATCGTTGGCATCGACGCCGTCGAGCGTGATGTTCGCCTGATCGGACTTGCCGCCGTTGACGTTGCCGGACCTGTAACTGGACGGGTTGTTTTCGCCGTAGTAAGTGACACCGGGTTGGAGCGCCAAAAGGCCAATGATATTGCGGCCTTCGAAGGGGAGTTGGAGGATGGGTTTGGCGCCGAAGTTATTACCGAGCGAGGAGTCTTGTGTGTTGACCGGATTCGATTCGGCGGAGATGGTGACGGAATCGGCCGTGGCGGAGAGTTCGAGCGCGATGTTGCGCGTGGCGGGGGATTGGACTTGCACGATAACGCCGGTAAGGGAGAGGGAGCGGAAGCCGGTGGCGGTGGCGGAGAGCGTGTAGGTGGCGGGGGTGAGCTGCGGGAAGGTGTAGTTGCCGGCGCTATCGGAGGTGGCGGAACGTTTGGCGCCGTTGGCGGAGTTGACAACGGAGATGGATGCGCCAGGGATGACGGCGCCGGAGGGATCGGTGACCGCGCCGCTAAGCGACGAGAGGGCTTGGCCGTGCAGCGCCACCGCAGGCAATACGAACAGGAGCCAATTCCGCATGCCTAACGGTAACAAAAGGGAAAGGGCGGCCCCGCAGGAGCCGCCCTTTCTGGTTGTAAGTTTCCGTTATTAGAAGTCGTAACGGAGGGCAAACTGCATGACGCGGGGCAGAGTGAGCGTGTCGGTGTATTTACCGAACGAGCCCAGGTTGCCGAGGTCAGCCGAGGTGGCGAAGGGATCGAAGCGCACCGAGTTGGTAGCGTTGAACACTTCCCACCGGAACTGCATGGTGTGCTTTTCGGAGTAGGGCATGGTGAACGTCTTGCCCAGACCGAAATCGACGTTGAAGTTGCCATCCCCGCGAACGATATTGCGACCGCCGACTTGACCTGGGAAGGAGTAGTCGAAAGCCTTGATTGCGGCGGCGGGATCCTGGAACAGGTTCACACCGCCCACGCCGCCGGGAGGCGCCGGAGCGTCGCGGCGGGTACCGTCGACGAAGGGACCGATAGCGGTAGCGTAGCCGGTGAGGTTCCAATTGGTGGGCCAGAAGCGGCCGTTACCAACCGACGTCGGCAGTCCGGTGGACTGGCGATAGAGTCCGGATAGCTGCCAACCGCCGAGGATGGCGTTCACGACGCCGCCCCGGTCAAGCATGGCACGGCCCTTGCCGAGAGGAAGGCCGTAAACGAAGTTGGCGTTCCACTGATGGCGGGTGTCGTAGTCAGAGGGCGCACGGAACAGCCTGCGGTTGAAGGCGTTGATAATGGTTCCGTTGTTGGCGGTGGAGTTCTCCGGGCGCGAGGCAAGATCGATAGACTTGGACCAGGTGTAGTTGAACGTCAGCGAATCGCCCTGGCTGAAGCGTTTGGTGGCGCTCCATTGCATGGCGTGATAGCTGCCCGAGCCCACCGACCGGAGCGTGCGCAGATAGCTGAACTGCCGGTTGTAGAAGCTATAGGGGCCATACTTGCTGCAGGAAGGACGGCAAAGGACGTCCATTTCGTACAGCGCATAGCTATAGTCCGGAGCGTTGTTGGCAAAGCTCTGGTAGGCGCGCTGGGTGGCCGACAGGGTGGCCGTGGCGGCGCCGGGGAAGAAGTTCTCCCAGAAGGGAATCTTTCCGACGGAGCCCACGGGGGTATTGGCGTTTGCCAGCGTGGCAAGTTGGGAACCCGCTTCAAAGTAGGTCTGACCAGACGCCGGATCCTTCATGTTTACGGGCATCGAGATATCCTCGCTGATCAGAGACCGGC
>CAMATG010000244.1 GCA_945860645.1 Candidatus Sulfopaludibacter sp. SbA3
GCCGAGATTCGCTACGCCGAAGGCGAAGCTGTGTGGCAGGACAAGAGCTGGTCGCGCGACCTGCTCGACGCCGCGCTGAAGCACCGCGTCAACCATGTGCCCAAATCGAATGAGCCCGATCAGGCCATCTTCGTCCGCTATCGCGACGGTTTGAAAGCCACCATCCTCAACCTCAACACGCAAGCCCGCGACTACCTCTTCGCCGCCCGCGAAAAGTCGGGCAAAGTGCATGCCAGCTGCTTCTACATTCAGCTCTACGTGCACAATCACTGGGGCTTTATGGTGAAGCATTTTGAGGATCTGGTGTTGAGCAAGCGGTCCCCCTATCCGCCGGAACGAACGCTGATGGCCAACGGCATCATGCTGGCCGGATTGGACTCGCGCCTGGACGGGCACAAGTGGCTGCCCACACCCCATCTGGACATCCGCTACTGACTGGCAGCAGTTGGTCGTCGTCCTTTCCAACGGCCGGCGTGTCACCTATCAACGCGCGGACGTGAAGACGGTTCTCTACGTCGGCAGCGATTTCTCCAGCTCCTTTACCGGTGGCACAGCACTATCCGGCGAAGCCCACGCCACTGGGCGCGTCTGGCCTTTCAAGATCCGCATCACCAACCATACGCCGGCCAACGGCGCGATCGTCGGCGAGATCACCTGGACATCGCTCAGCAGCGCCCACCGCATCCGCGGCAAGCTGTCCGGCAGCACCCTCACATTCGAGGAAACCGAAGCCATCCGCGCCGGCGGCGCGCACCTGCATTGCACCTATTCGATGACCCTGTCGTCGACCGGAGCTAAGGGCACTTGGATCGATCCGTCCGACAACAGCCGAGGCACTATCGTCATCAACAACAAGTAGCTACAATCGAGCCATCGTGCGATTTTTGCTACTCCCCCTCGCCGCGCTGCTCTGCATCGCGCAGGCCCCGGCCGGCTACAACGGCATCTGGTATTTCAATCAGCCGTCGAAAGACCAGTACGTCTACAAGTACAGCGGCGGCTTCGCAACCTACCCGCAGCAGCAGTCGCCCATCGCCATCTACGCGCCGGCCGTGCACAAGACGTTCTTTTGCTACGGCGGCGCCCGCCCCGGCGAACAGCGCCTGCTGCAGATGGTCTCCTACTACGACCACAAAACGGGTAAGGTCCCGCGCCCGACGATGCTCATCGATAAGGCCACCGAAGACGCCCACGACAACCCCGTCCTATCCATCGACGACAAGGGCCATATCTGGATCTTCTCCAACGCCCACGGCACCACGCGCCCGGCCTTCATCCATCGCAGCAAAAAACCCTACGACGTCGCCGAGTTCGATCTCGTCACCACCACCAACTTCTCCTACGGCCACCCCTGGTACGTGCCCGGCCAGGGCTTCCTGTTCCTCCACACCATCTATGCCGACAAAGGCCGCGGCCTCCGCTGGTCCACCAGCGCCGACGGCCACACGTGGAGCGAGGCCTATCCGCTCGCGCGCATCGAACTCGGCCATTACCAGATCACCGCCCACGCCGGCGCCCGCACCGCCAGCGTCTTCAACATGCACCCGGCGCCGATCGGGCTCAACGCCCGCACGAATCTCTACTACGTCGAAACCGCCGACATGGGCCGCACATGGAAGACCGTCGACGGCAAAACCGTACAAACCCCGCTCACCGAAAAGCGCAATCCCGCACTCGTCCACGACTATCAGTCCGAAGGCAGGCTGGTGTATCTGAAGGAGGTCGCGTTCAATCACGACGGCCATCCGGTGATCCTCTACATGACCAGCGCGGGTTACGAATCCGGCCCCAAGAGCGATCCGCACATCTGGCACACGGCCCGTTGGACTGGCACGCAGTGGGAGATTCGTGAGGTCACCCGGTCCGATCACAACTACGATTTCGGCGCGTTGTGGATTGAACCGGACAAGACGTGGCGCATCATCGCGCCCACGCTCCCCGGCCCCATTCCCTACACCACCGGTGGCGACATGGTCATGTGGACCTCCAAAGACCAGGGCCAATCGTGGCGATCCAAACGGCTCACCCAGTCGACTGAGTTCAACCACACTTACGCCCGCAAACCCGTCAACGCCCATCGCGATTTCTACGCGCTCTGGGCCGACGGCCACACGCTCCACCCCTCGGACTCGTCCCTGTACTTCACCAATCAATCCGGCACGCGCGTGTATCGCCTGCCACGTATAATGACATCGGAGTTCGCCAAGCCGGAACGCGTCCAATGAAACTTTTCCTCTTCACCGCCGTGGCTCTATCGGCCCAAATTGCCGACTACCCGGCGGACATGGTTGCCGGCATTCCGGTGAACTATACTGACGCCGCTGCGGGCGCCTACACGCTGCCCGATCCGCTGACGATGGCCAACGGCAAACCCGTTCGCGACGCGAAGGCCTGGGCCAAGCGCCGCATCGAAATTCTCCACCTGTTTGAGGAACTGCAGTTCGGCCGCACGCCTCCCGCGCCAAAGAAAATCCGTTTCGACGTCTTCGACAAAGGCACCCCCGCGCTGAACGGCAAGGCGCTCCGCAAACAGGTCACCATCTACTTCGGCCCCAATAACGACGGGCCTAAAATGGACCTGCTGGTCTATACACCGGCCAACGCCAATGGCCCCGTCCCGCTCCTGCTCAACGCCGGCTTCTCCGCCAACTCGGCCGCCGTCGAAGACCCCGGCATCCGCCCCGGCCTCATCTGGAATCGGGAAAAACAGCACGTGCCCGTGCCGCCCGGCCGCGGCTTCGGCCGCATCAAAGTGGAGCCCTTCCTCGACGCCGGATTCGGCGTCGCCACCGTCTACTACGGCGACATCGATCCGGACTTTAACGGCGGCATCAATCACGGTGTCCGGTCCCTGTTCCCTGCTCCGAAGCCCGATGAATGGGGCACCATCTCCGCCTGGGCCTGGGGGCTCAGCCGCGCTTTGGATTATCTGGAAACGGACAAGCACGTGAACGCGAAGAAGGTGGCCGTCACCGGCGTATCCCGCCTCGGCAAGACCGTGCTCTGGACCGGCGCGCACGACCCGCGCTTCGCCATGGTCATAGCCAGTTGCTCTGGCGAAGGCGGCGCCGCGCTCTCCCGCCGCAACTACGGCGAGACCGTCGCCCACCTCACCGCGCCCACCCGCTACCCGTATCAATTCGCGCAAAACTACAGCAAATACGCGGAGAATCCGGGCGCCTCGCCCATTGATGCGCACATGCTCATCTCGCTCATTGCCCCCCGCCCGCTGCTGCTGCAAACCGGCAACACCGACAAATGGTCCGACCCGAAGGGTGAGTATCTGGCCGCCCTCGCCGCCGCGCCGGTCTACAGACTGCTCGGCCAAACAGCACTCGCCGCCAAGGACGTGCCGCCCGCCGGAGAGACCGTCATGACCACCCTCGGCTACCACATGCACGCCGGCGGACACGGCATGGTCCCCGCCGATTGGGACGTCTTCCTGAAATTCATGAAGGCCTACCTGCGATGATCTCCCGCCGCGCTCTGCTGCTGGCCGCCGCGCCGCCGTTCCGCTGGCGCATGCCCGATGAGACAGCGCCCCATAAGCGAACATGGATGACCTTCGGAGCGCATCAGAACATCTGGGGGGCGCGGCTCATCGCGGAGGTGCAACGCGAACTTGCCACGATCGCCGAAACCATCGCCCGCTTTGAGCCCGTCAGCGTCCTCGTCGAACCCACC
Source organism: Candidatus Sulfopaludibacter sp. SbA3 (assembly GCA_945860645.1). Classification (GTDB taxonomy): domain Bacteria; phylum Acidobacteriota; class Terriglobia; order Bryobacterales; family Bryobacteraceae. The sequence continues at coordinate 3,685 of CAMATG010000244.1, forward strand.
GTGCGGAAGGAGGCGCGCCAATTGCTTCCCACCGCGGTCGAGCAAATCGCCGCCCCGCTCGATGATCTCTGGGCGCGCGACACCGCGCCCGTCTTTGTCCTCGGGTCCGCCAGAACCAGGGCCGCCGTCGATCTCAATTTCAACGGCTGGGGCGAAAAGCAGCCGCACGACCGCGACGCCGAAGTAGCCTCGTTCATCGCCCGCCGGGCCGGTGCCGCGCGCCTGCAGGCGGACGTGGTGCTGGAAGGCGGCGGCATCGAAGTGGACGGAGTCGGCACCGCCATCATCGCCGAAAGTTGCGCGCTCAACGACAACCGCAACCCAGGCGTCACCAAAGCCGATTTTGAACGCGCGATCCGCCCGCTCCTAGGCCTGGAAAAGATCATCTGGCTCCCCGGCGTGAAGGGCCAGGACATCACCGACGGCCACACCGATTTCTACGCCCGCTTCGCCGCGCCCGGCGTTGTCCTGTGCGGTGACGACCCGGCCGATCCAGTGACAAAGCAACATTTGAAAATCCTGAAATCCGCCACCGACGCCACCGGCCGCGCCCTGGAAGTGGTGCCGTTAAAGGCCCCCACGAAGCCGCGCAACAGATTCCACTCTAAAGATCTCGCCGCCGGCTACGTTGGTTTTTACGCCTGCAACGGCGCCATCATCGCGCAGGAGTTTGGCGACGCCAAGGCCGACGCCGCCGCCCTCGCCACGCTTCGAAAACTCTTCCCCTCCCGCCAGGTCATCCAGCTCAACTGCGATGCACTCGCCGCCGGCGGAGGCACCATTCACTGCGTCACCCAACAGGAGCCCGCATGACCCGCCGCTCACTCCTCCTCGCCGCCGCCGCCCCGTCCAACCGTGTTCGCATCGCCCTAATGGGCGTCCGGGGCCGCGGTCGCAATCTCACGCAGGCCTTCGCCGCCATGCCCGATGTGGACATCGCCTACGTCTGCGACGTCGATTCCACTGTCGTCGAACCGGCCATGCAACTCATCGAGAAATCCGGCCGCCGGCGCCCGCCGCTTGTCAGCGATATCCGCCGCTGCCTGGGCGACAAGAACATCGACGCCATCGTCATGGGCACCCCGCTCCACTGGCACGCCCCGGGCACCATCCTGGCCTGCGCCGCCGGCAAAGATGTCTACGTGGAAAAGCCCGTCTCGCACAATATCCGCGAGGGCCGCCTGATGGTGGAAGCCGCCCGCCGCCATCGCCGCATCGTGCAAACCGGCACCCAACTCCCCAGCCTGCCCGTCACCCAGCGCTTCCACGATTACGCCCAATCCGGCAAGCTCGGCCGCGTGCTGATGGCCAAAGTGTGGAACGTGCAACTGCGCCGCAACATCGGCCGCAAGCCCGATGAACCCGTCCCCGCCGGGCTCGATTACGACACCTGGACCGGCCCGCTCCCGCAACTCCCCTTCAACCGCAACCACTTCCATTCCACCGTCAACTGGCACTGGCATTACGGCTGCGGCGACATCGGCAACGATGGCGTCCACGAGCTCGATATCGCCCGCCGCGCGCTCGGCGTCGGGCTGCCGCAATCGGTCTCCGGCATGGGCAAGAAGATGTACTTCGATGACGACCAGCAGACGCCGGACACGATGAATATCACCTACGATTACGGCGACAAACTGATTCAGTACGAACAGCGGCTGTGGAACCCGTATGGACTGGAGGCGTGCGACAACGGCCTGGCCGTCTATGGCGATAAAGCCGTCGCCCAGTTCGGCCACTTCCGCGGCAAAGAGTGGGGCTTCCGAGTCTACGATGACAAGCACAATCTCGTCCACGAGGACCAGCACGAAGGCGGCAACATCGACTTGCCGCATGCCCGCAACTTCCTGGATTGCGTGAAGTCCCGCGCCACGCCGAAAGTCGAAATCGAAGAGGGGCATCTCTCCACCGCACTCGCCCATTTGGGCAACGTCGTCGCCCGCACCGGCCGCGCCATTCGCTTCGACGCCAAGTCCGAATCCATCCCTGCCGACCGCGAAGCCAACGCGCTTCTCAGCCGCGCCTACCGCGCCCACTGGTCCACTCCGAAAGGCTAACCCATGCACCGCCGCACCTTCCTGTTTGCCGCCCCGCTCGCCGCCGTCGCCGCGCCGGCCACCATCGACGTTGCCCTGCTCACCCAGGTCGACGGCCCCCACCTCAGCGCCTACCTCGAAGGCCTGGCGCTGGCGCCCGAAGTGGGCAAAGTATTCCTGGCCGACGCGGCTGTCGAACCCGCGGCGCGCAAGGCCCTCGGCGCCAAGTTTGCCGCGGCCTACCCATCCGCCAAGGCCCTGCTCGCAGCGAACAAACCGCCGCTGGCGCTGATCCCCATGGAGGCCACGCTCGCCCCGCCCGTCATCCACGCCGCGCTCGACGCCGGCTGCCACGTGATGGCCGAAAAGCCCGCCTGCGTGCGCGCCGAAGACTTTGCCCCGCTCGCGGCCAAGGCAAACGCAAAGAAGCTCCATCTCAACCTGGCGTTTGCTAACCGCATCGACCCCACGTTCAAAGAAGCGCGCCGCATCATCCAGAGTGGCGCGCTCGGCAAGCTCTACGGCATGGAAATGCATCTCATCGCCGATCAGACGCGCCTCACCCGCCCGGCGTATCACAAGACCTGGACCGCGCAGAAGAGCCGCTCGGGCGGGGGGCATCTCATCTGGCTCGGCATCCACTGGCTCGATATGGCCAGCTACATCACCGGCTCCAAGATCACGCAAATCGCCGGCTTCACCGGCAACGTCGGCGGCCAGCCCATCGACACGGAGGACTCCGCCGCCGTCACATTCCGCTTCGCCAACAACACGTTCGGCACGTTGACCTCGGGCTATTACATCGACAAAAGCAAGCAGGGCTTCTTCAAGTTCTGGGGCGCGAAGGGCTGGCTGGAGATCAATCAGGAACACCCGGCCGGCCCGCTGGCCTGGCAGATCTTCGGCCAACCCGAGCAGCGTTGGAAGCCCACGGAACCGTCGGGCTACACGCCGTGGGTGCGCCATGTCGTCCGCATGGCCATGGGACTGGAGGCACCGGTGCTGACGGCCGACGAAAGTCTGCAAGCATTGAAGACCGTCTTCGCCGCCTACCGTGCCGCCGAGACCGGACGCACGCAGACGATCTAGCGCCCCGGGCGGGGCTTGTAATATTACATGCTACGCTGAAGCGGAGGGCGATGTGACCAACGTGCGGCAATGGCGAAAGCGATCCGGACTGACGCAGGTGGAGGCGGCGGCGCTGCTGGGCGTGTCACAACCCTATCTATCGCTTCTCGAAAACGGGACACGATCCGTCACGCCCGCGCTCGGCGAGCGCATGAAATCGGCCAGCGGGGGAGTAGCCCCGGAGACACCGGATGAGCGCTTTCGGTCTCAGTTGCGCGCCCTGGGGTACCCCGGCTTTGCGCACCTTCCGAAAACCCGTTCGAAGGCGCGTCCGGACGCTGTTCTCGCGGCTGTCCTCAGGCAGTCCGATGTTGATCCGCGCGTGGTGGGCGCACTGCCATGGATCGTCGGCGCAAACCTCCGGCAACTGGACTTTTCCGGACTTGTGCGTCAGGCCAAGCTACGGAATTTCCAGAACCGTCTCGGGTTCATTCTCCAGTTGGCTGGTGCCGATACCCCGGAAGCGCACTTGGCCATTCGCGACCTGGAGCGCGCTCGACTGCTGCAGGAAGACACTCTCTGCTGGGACTCCATGCCGGCCGCCACGCGCCAATGGATGCGCGGCAATCGGAGCCGCCTTGCCCGGCATTGGAACATTCTGACGCGGCTTCGTGCCGAGGATCTCCACCATGCGGCGTGACGGTCCAGCGGAACCTTGGCTTTCGTTCCTGGACGACCTCGATGCCAGCTTGGAAGATCCCGTCGATCTGCATTGTATCGGCGGGTTTGTGGTGAGCCAGCACTTCGGACTCGCGCGTGAAACTGCGGATTTGGATGTCCTAACGGTCATTCCACCGGGAGCCGCGAATCGGGTCGCGGAAGTTGCTGGCAAGGCCTCGCCGCTTCGAATAAGGCACAAAGTCTACATCGACCACGTCACAATCTGCAGCTACCCGGACAGCTATCAATCCCGCTTGATTCGCGTGTTCCCACTGTGGACGAAGGTGCGGCTTTGGGCGCTGGAGCCCCACGATCTGGCGCTCACAAAATTGGAACGAAGCAACGACCGTGACATCCGGGACGTCATGTTCCTGGCGCAGGCGGGCTTGATTACCAGAGAGACTCTGCTACAACGATTCGAGACGGAGTTGGAACCCTACTTGACCGGGCGCACGCCGACCTGGAACCGTTCGACGCTGCAAATGTGGATATCCTCCTGTTGGCCGGAGTCGCGATAGAGGGACCCTTCTGCAGATGGGTATCCACGAGAGGTGGCGTTCGTGGGCTAATTAAGAGGAGCCCGCTGGATCGCCTCGGAATCCTTGAATGGAACATCGCAAGCAGGACAAACCGATCGACCGCAAACACAACGGACCCGGCGCGCGAGTTCCTCGTCCACCGCGTCGAGTGCGATCTGGTGAACCCAGGAAATGTTCCCTGGTAACTCGTCCGGCTGGCAGGGATCGATTCCCTCCACAAACGCCGGTTTACTAACCGGGTCGTCGATCGAGACGA
>CAMATG010000245.1 GCA_945860645.1 Candidatus Sulfopaludibacter sp. SbA3
CGTATCCAGCGTGGCCATATAGAGCCGGTCGCCCAGAATCGCGAACCCGCGGTTGGTCATCACCGTGCAGTGGCTCGCCACCTTCGGCAACCGCCGCGTGTACTGCCACAGCGCGCGGCCCGTCTTCGCATCCAGCGCCGTCGCGTTGTTCAGCGGCCCGGTCACGAACATCATCCCGTCCACCACCAGCGGCGTCGTCTCCACCGTGTTGCCGCCCAACTGATACGTCCACGCGCTCTTCAAATTCGGCGCGTTCAGCGGCGTAATCTGCTTCAGACCCGAGAAGTGCGTCCCCCGCAGATCGCCCCAATAGCTCAACCAGTTCTGCGGCTCGGCCGCCGATTTCTGCAGCCGCGCGAAGCTCACGTTGAAGTCGGGCGCCGGCTGCCACGCGGCGTTCTCGTCGTACACCATCGGAGCCTTCAACAGGAACGCGGCAATGTCGTTGCGGTCCCCACCCGGCAGCGCCGGATGCGGCGTTTCCTTCTTCGCCAACGGTTTCACCAGCGTGCGCTTGTTGATCATGTGCCACCGCTGCCGCGCGTCCATCACCTGCATCGTGAACGTGTCTTCGCCCTTCACAACGCCCTGCAAACCCGCGCTCACTTCCACGGTGCGAATCGTCTGCCCCATCCGTTCCACCAGCGTCGACGGCTTCATATTCGCCCGCACGTTCGTCAAATCCGGGCCAAAAATCCCACCCCGCCCGGCGAACATGTGGCACCCAAAACACTTCCCCTCGCCGAAGAATAGCGTGCGCCCCCGCGCCTCGTCGCCCGTCGGTTTCTCCCCGCCCTTCGCGCTCAACGACTGCAGAAAAACAACAATCGCTTGCGCCTCCGCATCCGGCATCGGAATCGGCGGCATCTGCGTCCCCGGAATGCCCTTGACGATATTCCGGACCAGATCCTCCGTCGACCCGCCGTGCTTCCATTCGCCCGTCGTCAGGTCCGGCCCACGCCCGCCCTTGGCCGTGTCGCCATGGCAGGCCGAGCAGTTCCTAACAAACAATTGGCGGCCTTCGCGAATGGCCTCGGGATGTTGCGCGAGTACAGCGATCGTTGTGGCGGCGAAGAGGAGTGCGAGCTTCATTCGCCTTTTATGAAATCACACTTCCAACGTCCAGGGCTTGCGCAGCGGCCGCGCGAGCATCGCGTTCGCCGTCTCATCGCCAATACACTTCTCCGCCACCGGGTCCCAGCGCAGGTTCCGTCCCAGCCGCAAACTGATGTTCCCCAGATGCGCGATCGAAATCGACCGATGCGCCTGCTCGATCGGGGCCACCGGCTCCTTCCGCGTCTGCACGCAATCAATGAAATTGCGGAAGTGGTTTTCGCTGTTGTAAAGCCGCGCATCCCCAGTCCCCGGCGCATAGTCCAACAGCGCCTGCGGACTCGCCTCAATCGCTCCCCGGTTCACCCACACCCACCCGTCCGAACCCTGGAACGTCACCCCGCCCCGCACCCGGCTCGACACCGTCAGCGTCACCCCATTCGCGTACTCCGCATCAAACGTAAAGTCCGTCGCCGTGTTGTACAGCTTCTCCTTCGCCCACTGCGCCTGCCCATTCTTAATGGCCACCGGCCCGGTCGTCTCCGTCCCCATGCCCCACTGCGCGATGTCCGGATGATGCCCGCCCCAATCGGTAATCTGCCCGCCCGAATAGTCCAGAATCCAACGAAAGTTCACATGGCACCGCCCCGGCGCATACGGGGCCTCGGGCGCGGGCCCCAGCCACATGTCGTAGTTGAACCCCTCCGGCACCGGCTCCGGCTCCTGCCGGTGTGCCGTCTTGCCGAAGTCCGGAATCCCGCCCGGCAGCCCGCACAGCACCGTCTGCAGCTTCCCAATCCGCCCATTCCGCACAATCTCACAAGCCTTCCGGAACCTAACATCGCTCCGCTGCTGGCTCCCGCACTGGAAGATCCGCTTGTACTTCTTCACCGCCTCCACCATCGCCCGCCCCTCGGCAATCGTCAGCGATAGCGGCTTCTGCCCATAGATATCCTTACCCGCCCGCGCCGCCGCCGTCACCGCCACGCCGTGCCAATGATCGGGCAGCGCAATGTGCACCGCGTCCACGTCGCCCCGCGCCAGCACCTGCCGGAAATCGTCGAACGCCGTCACGCCTTTGTACGTCCCCGCGCGCTTCTCCCGCGCGTAGTGCCACTCCACCCAGCTCCGCGCCGGCTCGCGCCCGGCAATCCCGCCTTCCCAATACCCCGGCGATTCACGATTCACATCGCACACCCCCGTCACCTGCACGCGCTCGTCGCGCAGGTAGGCCTTCATATCGTTGAAGCCCTGGTTGCCGGTGCCGATAATGGCGACAGTGGTCCGATTACTCGGCGCCACCGCGCCGTTCAACCCAAGCGCGGTACCGGGAATAATCGCGGGAGCAAGTAGAAAGTGGCGGCGTTTCATTCGCCGTTTATTGTATCGGAGCCAGCCAGAACTCCTGCATCCGCACATCGGCAATCAACGATTGCGGCGGCAGCGCATCCGCGCCCGCATACCCCAATTCGTTCTGCGGAATCCGCGTCACCTTCCCGCCCGCCACCTGGAATTTGTAGCTCCGCACCGTCTTCCCCAACGCCCGCAGCTCCAACGTATACGCGCCCGGCGCCTTCATCAACGCCCCCCACTTCACCGGTCCCCCGCCGTGCCCCGTCCGCACCTCCGGATGAAAATACTCCCAAGAAGTATCGGAAACCACGCCCTCCACCAGCCCAATTTGCTTGGCCCCCTGCAGCAAATGCATCGTGTACGGCACCTGCCTCTGCGTCCCGCCAAGCTCCCGCGTACTCAGCCAAATGCCCACTTCAACGGAGTGCCCCGTATCCTCCACCGGCCCCAATAAAAACGCGGCCTTCGACCACGGCCCGCTCCGCACCATCTCCGTCTTCGGGTCAAACGCATCGCCGCCCTTCTCCACCGCTACGCTGAACTTGTACGCGCTGATCTCCTTCCCGCCCATCTCCACCGACATCGTGTACTCCCCCGCGCCAACAGGCCCAAACCCCATCTGCCCATCGGCCGCCTTCAAATTGCCGAACACCGTATGCGGCGGCCACGGTTCGATGATCATGTTCTTCGTCACCACCGCCACCCCGCCCTTCTTAATCAGCAGCCGCGCCTTCGTCTCCCCTGGCGGCGGGAACAACACCGGCACGGACTCCGCCATCATGAACTCCCCCCGCTGTGGGAAGAAGCGAATCTTCAAAAGCCCGTCCATGGCGACGCGCGTCGGGTTCGGCTGCGCAAACGCAGTCACGGCAAGAAGGAGAAGGAAGTAGCGCATAGGGTCGTCTATGAACTCGCAATCCCCGCTCCAGCCGTGTCACGTTTTAAAACACATACCGCAAAGAAAATTGCACCATCCGCGCCGTATCGTCCAGCCGCGACGCGCCCACAAAGTTAAACGTGTTGTAAGTGCTGGTAATCCGGCCGAACGAAGCATTCAGCGTACTCCGCACCGGCAGCGCGAACTTGGGCGTGTTCATGACGTTGTAGAACTCGCCGCGGAACTGCAACCGGTGCCCCTCGCGCACACCGTTGAAGTTCTTGTACAAACCCAAATCCCAGTTCCTCAACCCCGAACCGAAGAACGTGTTCCGCCCAATGGTGTCTTTCCCGGACCCGCCCGGGTCAAACGGCCGCTGCACTTGCGGCGTCGAAACCGTCGGGTAAAACGCGCTCAGCGGAAACGCCTCTTCGCTGAACTGCTTCCACGTCGCCGGGTTGATCCGCGGGTTGTCGATCGACCGCCCGTACAGCGATTGGTCCAGCAAAATCGGCCTGTCGTTCGCCAGCCCATCGGCATTCACGTCGTAACCCGCCGTCACCGTGAACGGATTCCCGCTCGCATACGTGTGATTGCCCGACAGCGTCCACCCGCCCAGCAGCCAGTTCGCCGGCCCCTTGCTCTTAGCGAAGAACGGAAACAGATACCCGTAGTTGATGTTCACCCGGTGCGCCTGATGCAGGTCGCTCAGCCCCCGCAGCGACGCCGCCGAATCGAACTCCGTCAACGTGTTCCCCTGCGTCACATCCGTACCCGTGTCGATCGTCTTCGACCACGCGTAGTTCACCATCCAGTGCAGGCCCTTTCTGTACCGCTGCCGCACGCTCACCCGCATCGCGTTGTAGTAGCTCCACGCTCCGTTGTGGATGTAGAAAATGTTCGTGTACCGCTGATCGGGCCGCCGGAGATTCGTCCGCGGCTGCGCAATCGAAATGAACCCCGGCGCCGGATTCGTGTTCCCAAGGTTCGGGTCAATCTTGTCGTAAAGAACCCCATTCGCCGCCTGGAACGGGAACCGCGCCCGGTTCTGCACACCGTTCAACAACAGCCCGATGCCGCGCGTCCGCGTATACCCCACCGAAACCAAAATGTCCTTGGAAACCACGCGATCCACCGTGAAGTTGAACTGCTGAATCGTGGGCATGCCCAGGTCCGGCGCCACGCGCGCAATCGAAAGCCCCGAAGGGTTAAAACTTTCCACCGAATACACGTAGCCGTTCGAAGGATCGGCCGTGTTGAACGTCGGGTCGTACGTGCGCAAAATGCCATAGGGCGGCTGGCTCCGCAGGCTTGCCCCGCTCTGCGAAAAGACGCTCTGAAAAATGCGCGAGTGGAACAGCCCGAACCCGCCCCGTACCGACGTCCGGTCCGGCCCGCCCGTAATGGCCCGCAGCCATCCGCCCGCCGCCCGCGGCGTCCACGCAAAGCCGAACCGCGGCTCGTGCCCGCCGTAGAAATTCCCGTAGTTGTAGTTGACGCGGTTATTCACCTCCGTCGGCTTCAAAACCACCTCCCACCGGTAGCCCAGGTTCAGCGTCAGGTTCGGACGCACCTTCCAATCGTCCTGGAAATACTGGTTCCATTCCCCCATCCGGTTCGCCGTGAAGAAATTCCCATACCCCTTCTGCAGGCTCGAAACATAGCCCCGCAGAAAGTTCTCGTAGCCCTCATAGAACGTCGGCTGCCCGCGCACGCCGCTGGCATTGAAGCTGTAAAAACCCCGCGAATTATTGTCCGCCAAATCGTCCAGTTGCTGCCGCCGCACGTCAACGCCAGCCCGCAGAATGTGCTTCCCGCGGATGTGTGTCAGGTTGTAGTTGAACTGGTAATCCGTCTGAAACCGGTTGATCGGAAACGCCCCGGCGGAACCCAGTGTCGTCGTCGTAAACGCCGTCGGATTCTGAATGCGAATAATCGGCGTCGCGTTGCCGCTGGAGATGTCCACCAACGTCGTCCGCAAACCTATCCCCATGCGGAACTCGCCCGATGTCGTGGGCGAAAAAATGTGCGTCGCCGTGAAGCCCACATTCTGAGAACGGTTATTTTGGAACGCCGCCTCGCCCTCGATGATCTGCCCCGGGAACCGCTTCTGCCGGCTGTACTGATACCGCAACGCGTAGTTGTCGCGTGGCGAACGGATCCAGTCCAGCTTGCCCGAATAGTCCTGATCCGGAAAGTTATTGGCATATTGCTTGGTAAAGCAGTTCGCGCAGAATGCCGGATTATTCGGGCCCTCTTTCGGGAACCGGTCCAGAATTGTCTGCAAAAACGCCCGGTCGGCCTCGATATTCGGATGCTCCTCCGGCTTCAAACAAAGCCGGCAATCACCAATCTGAATCCGCGTCCCCGCCGGAAAAACCCACCGCGTCGCCGTCGTGTGCGCCCGCTGCTCCGTGCGCTCAAACGCATGGAACAGGAACAGCTTGTTCTTGATCAACGGCGCCCCCACCGTGTACCCGAACTGGTTGCGCCGGTACGGCGCCCGCGGAATATTCGGCGTTCCATCAGCCTTGCTTCCAGCCGTGTTGTTGAAGTACCCGTTCGAATTGAACACCTGGTTCTGCAGGAACTCAAACGCATCCCCGTGCACCCGGTTCGTCCCCGATTTCGTCTGCACCAGCACCGCCGTCCCGCCCCGCCCGAACTCCGCCGAAAACGCGTTCGTCAACACCACGAACTCTTTAATCGACGAAATGTTCACGTTCTGCCGCGACATCCCCTCCGACGAATCGTCGTTGTTCACCCCGTCGATCTGAAACGATGCCGACCGTGTCCCCGTGCCGTTAAACGACACATAGGACCCCGACGACAGCGTCGGATTATTCACCCCCGAATACCCGTTCGAACTCTGAAACCCCGGCAGCATCTCCACCAGCGACAAAAAATTCCGCGACGACAGCGGCCGGTCCTCAATCGTCTTCTCATCCAACGATCCCTTCTGCTCCCCCCGCGTCATTTCGATCAACGACGCGTCCGCCTCCACCGTCACCTGCGTCGTCACCGTCGCCGGCTGCAGCCGGAAATCGGCCACCCGCGTTGCGTTCAATTCAATCTGCGCCCCGCGCTGCACCGGCCCGAACCCAGGCGCCTCCGCCAGCACCGTATACGCCCCCAATGGCAGAAACGTGAACTGGTACAACCCGCCGTCATTGGTCACCGTCTCCCGCCGCAGCCCCGTATCGGCCGCCGTTGCCGACACCTTCACCCCGCCCATCGCCGCGCCCGTGGCATCCACCACGTGGCCCTCCAGCGATCCGGTCACGGTCTGCCCGTAAAGAGCCTCGGCTAAAAAGAGTACGGCAACAAGTCGTCCCATACCCTACAAGGTATCTAGCTTTGCAGTCGCTTCGCCAACCCCGCCGCGAACCGCTCCACGTCAATCAACGCCCGCTCGTGCAACCCCTCGCCCACAATCCCATGCGCCCCCTCGGCAAACACCTTGAACGTCACCGTCTTCGCCGTCTGCTCCACCACCTCCACCCGAAACGTCACGCGCGTCCCAAACCCCGCCGCCGATACATGCCGCACGTTCACCACCGTCCCCACCGTGTCCCACCCCGCAGGCAACAGCGGCTTCACCGCGTCGCGCGACGTCTTCTCCATCCACAGAATCATCCACGGCGTCCCCAGAACGCGCGCCCCCGCGTGCCCCAGAAACGACACCGCCGTGTCATCGCCCACAATGATCGATTGCTGGTGTTGAATGCCAACTAAATCCTGCATTTATTTGCTCCCGAATACCCTTTCAATCTCGTCCCGTTGCTCCGCCGTCAATAATCGCAACGTCTCATTCCGCGACGCAAAATACAACCGGCACGTCTCTTCCAACTCCTCCGCCCGGTCCACCGCTTCACTCATATTCCGCCCCAACGCCACCAGCCCATGGTTCCGCAACAACAAACAATTGGACCGCGCCGCCGCCTCCCCAATCACTGTCGCCAGATTCTCCGACCCCGGCCGGCAATACGGCACCACCGCCAACGGCGCCACCCGCATCAGGTAATAAGGCGTAAAGACAGGCAGCGGCGCGGCCTCATCCAGCGTGTCCAAACAAGACAACAAAACCGACCACGTCGAATGCAAATGCACAATCGCCCTTGCCGCCGGCTGGGCCGCATAAGCCGCCAAATGAAACGGAAACTCCTTCGACGCTTTGTTCTCGTTCCGCGCCCCGCCCGCCAGGTCAATCTCCGCCAGCGCCTCCACCGTCGTGTGCCGCAACGATTGCCCCGTCGGCGTAATGAACACGTGGTCCCCCGCCCGGACGCTCAAATTCCCCGTCGATCCAAACGCATACCCCCGCGCGTGAAAACTCACCGCCGCATCGCACAACGCTTCCAATTCCGAAGAAAATCCCATCTCAGCTATTCTCCAACGCCTTCCGGAAAAAGTCCGGACTGCCGAAATTCCCTGACTTCAACACCAGCGTAATCGGCGGCCCGCCCACCGGCCGAATCGCCGGCACGCCCGGGTCGATGATCCGCGTCACCTCCGCCGCCTCCACGCCCAGCGCCGCCGTCACCGCGCCCGACGTCTCCCCGCCCGCCACAATCAACCGCGTAATCTCATCGGCCAAGGTCGCCGCAATCACCCCGAACAACGTTTCCAACTCTTCCGCCACCAGCCGCGCGTCCAGCCCCGTCGCGTCCCGCTCCTCCGCCGTTGCCGACGACCGGATCACCGCGTGCCCCTGCTCCCGCATCTGCCGCCGCGCCTCTTTCAGAATCCGCCCCGTTTCCGCCTCTGGGTCCCGCGTCAATTCCATCGCGTTCACGTTCGCCTGCTGCCCGCCCAGCCGTTCCAACTGCGCCAGCGTCGCCGCCGAACAGCTCCCCGCCAATATCAGCGCCGCCCCCTGCGTATGCAACGCCAGCCCCGGTTCATGCGGCGTCAGCCATCCGCGCCGCAGCCACACTTTCGGCAGCGCCATCCCCAGTCCGCTCCCGCCCGTCAACAAAGGAAAATCCGCAAACGCCTCCGCAATCGC